>JANNGC010000502.1:0-3111 GCA_031380445.1 Pedosphaera sp. | reverse complement strand
AGTGGATCGTGGAACAGCACGAGGCGAAGCCGCAGCAGCCGTTCTTCCTCTATCTTTCCTACGACACGCCGCACGCGAAGTTGCAGTTGCCGCCGGGGCCGTTTCCCGCCGGCGCGGGCTTGAAGGGCGGCGTGCAATGGCTCGGCACGCCGGGTCGCATGATCAGCACCGCCGACGGCAGGCCGGACAGCTTCACGCATCCCGACTACGCCAGCGCGAGGTGGGATCATGACCGCGACCCGGCCACGCCCGAGCAGCCGTGGCCAGATGTTTACAAGCGTTACGCCAGCGATGTACGTCGTATCGACGAGTGCGTGGGCGACTTGCTGGCGTTGCTCAAGGATTTGCGGATCGATGACAACACGCTGGTTGTCTTCACGTCCGACAACGGCCCGAGCAAGGAGTCGTATCTCAAGGAGAATTACGATCCGACCTTCTTCCACAGCTTCGGCCCGCACGACGGCATCAAGCGCGACCTTTGGGAAGGCGGCATCCGCGTCGGCGCGCTGGCGTGGTGGCCTGACACAATTCCGCGCGGCCGCGTGAGCAATGAGCCCAGCCAGTTCCACGACTGGCTGCCGACCTTCGCCGAACTCGCCGGTGTGCCCGCACCCGCCCGCACCGACGGCGTGTCACTGGTGCCGACGCTGACCGGCAAAGGCGCGCAGACTCCTTCGCGCGTTTACGTCGAGTATTTCCAGAACGAGAAGACGCCGCCGTACGACGAGTTCGCGGAGAGCCATCGCGGTCGGGTGCGCCGTCAAATGCAGGCGCTGCGCCTCGGCGACTTCATGGGCGTGCGCTACCAAGCCGCAAGCCACGCGGTGCCGTTCGAGATTTACAACGTCGTGACCGACCCGCAGCAGACGAACAACCTCGCGACAAAACCCGCCTTCGCCGCGCTCCAGCAGCAAATGCGCGACACCGTTCTGCGCGTGCGCCGCCCGAGCGCGCAGGCCAAGCGCCCTTACGACGATGAACTGGTGCCGTCGGTGCGCGCGACCAACGCGGTGAACGGCGTCGCGTGGCGCACGTTCACGCAGAAGCTGCCGTGGGTCGCGAAGCTCGACGACTTGAAGCCCGCGTCGTCCGGCACGTACGCGGACTTCGCACTGACGCCGCCGAAGAACACCGACTCGGTTTTATTCACCGGCTACCTCGAAGCGCCGAGCGACGGCGAATATACCTTCCACCTCACGGCGCATTCTGGCGCGCTGCTCCGCCTGCACGAGGCCACCGTCATCGACGCCGACTTCGGGCACAGCGACGGCAGCGAAGTGAGCGGCACGATACGCCTGCAAGCCGGACGACATCCCTTCCGCCTCTACTGCCGGCGCGGTTCCGCCGCCGCGCCCGTGCTCAAGTTGCAATGGAGCAGTGCGACGTTGGCGAAGCAGGAACTGCCGGCCCGCGCGCTCTTCCACGACCAGTCTTCGGCGCTGAGCAAATCAGCCAGGAAATGAGGCCATGCTGAAGCGTTTCTTTCTCTTCACGTCTTTCTCCGGCAAGCGCTGGCAGCCCGGTCGCGCCTTCCACTGCGGCTCCCGCGACCACTGGGATCAGGAAGCCAAAACGATGAGGTCGGCACCGTTGTCTGCTTCCCATATACCTCGCGCATGACCCTTTTCACGCCGCCGCCCGGTTACACCCGCATCCAGGTGGTGAACAGTTTCCATGAACTGATCACGACTCCTTTCGCGGACGGCGTCAATGCCCTGTGCTGGCCCCGCGCGCTGCCGGGTGATTTCGGCGAAGTGGTCATGCAACTCGGCTGCGGCGAAGGAGTCGTCACGCTCGATGATGCTCGGCTCGCGCACCTCCCCGTGAGCGCCGCAGGCCGGGCCGCCATTGAAACGCTCCTCGAAGATCAGCGGCTCCTCCGGGAATACGACCGGGCCCCCGTCCTCAACTGCATCCACAGCTATCTCCGCGACGAGGCTCCCAAGCCGGTGTCCACGGATGTCTTCTCCTTCCACGCCGACAGCGCCCCGGTGGAAGCTGATACCTGGCTCTGCACCTACCACGGGCTGGCGAGCGAGGGCTTGCGCAACGACGAGGCGCAACGGCGCGTGGAAATTCCCGACACCCGCGCCGCACTCCTGCAACTCTTCGGCGGGGAAGACAATGACGACTTCCGCGAATACTTGAACGAGAACTGCTACGACCTTCACTACGCTGCGGCCCCGCAGGCGCGGCCGTTTTCCTTTGGCCTGGGTCACCTCTGGCGCATCGCCGTGGACTGGCCCGGCAGTCCCGTTCCTCCGTGCATTCACCGCGCGCCCGAAACGCGGCCCGGCCAGCCGCCGCGGTTGCTGCTGATTTGTTGAAGTGGGATTTGGTTGGCGTGAGTACGCGCGGTGGAACTCGCGGCATCGTGACCGGGACACGGCATTCGACAGAGTCGGCGCGGCGACGGGGCATGCGCACGCCCGATCGCGTGACGAAAGCCGAGCCGGCGACCGTGTCCCGGTCGTGCGCAGGGTTACTTGGCCGCTTTCGGACGGTTCAGCACGTCGTCCTTGACCGAGCCGGCGATGGTCATCACCTCATCAATCAATTCTTTCTTCACCTTCAGATCTTCGAGAGTGGACTTCAGGTGCCCGGCGATGGCGTTGAAGTGCGTTTCATTCAGGCCGGGCAGATTGGCGTGCGCCTTGCGCATGTCTTTTCCGGTCCAGGGAGTTGGTCCACCAAACGCGGCGGAGAGGAATTCCTTCTGCCTGCGCCGCTGCTTGTTCATGTTGATGTCCTCGAAGAAATGGTTCACGCGCTGGTCCGCGAGCACCTTGACGTAGAAAGCCTCCACCGCCGCGTCAATGGCCGTCTTGCCGCCGAGTCTTTGGTAAAGGCTTTTCTCACGCGCCGTCTTGAACTTGGTGCGACACTCATCGTCGGCGAAGGAATAGGTCAGCTTTTCATACTCCATCGTGATCGCCGGGTTCACCGGTTTGCCGCTGATGGGGCAGATGGTGTTGGATTTGCCTTCCGTGGGAATGCTGGCGGCCGGATCCGCAGCCTGGGCCTGACCCAGCGTGAGAAGAAACGCGAGTGCAACGGCCGTAATGAGGAATGATTTCATCGGCGAATTTTTGGTGAATCTGTCTTGGCCTG
>JANNGC010000790.1:0-2208 GCA_031380445.1 Pedosphaera sp. | reverse complement strand
GCAGTAGTGCGTACACTTCTGTTCGCGCGCGTCCGCCAGCACGACCTGGAAGGCGTCGAGGTTCCCGTGAATGTCTGCGATGACCGCGTATTTCATTCGGACAATGCTACCTTACGATTTCAAAACCGCGAAACTGGCCGGAGGCCGGCGCGAAACTTTCATCTTCTTGTTTGATCAAACCACCGAGTCCCGAGTCGCGCACCGCGACGCGGAAGGCGTCGAGTTCTTCGCGCGCACCTTCGGCCTGCAATTCAACGCGACCGTCGGCGAGATTGCGGACCGTGCCGGTGACTTCAAATCCCGTGACCAGCGACTTAACCGTGTAACGAAAACCCACGCCCTGCACGCGGCCCGAATAAAGGACAGTCATCTGTTGGCGGCTCATCGGCTGAATTGACGTGGCGGGATCAAGCCAAAGCCACGGGGGCGGCGCAAGGAATTGTTTGGAACACGACGTATCGCCGGCTTTCCAGCCGGCAGGTTCCGAGACTTTCCAGTCTCGTGTTCGCGCTCCCGTGCATAAGCGCTGGTGTTTGAACTGAACTACGCTGCCCCTTGAAACGGGAGGTTGGAAAACCTCCCAACTTGCCGGCTGGAAAGCCGGCGCTACTTGGCAGAGCGCGCTCACTTCCCTTTCGTCCGCACTTCCACTTCCTGATAACCCAGCGACTTCAAAAAAGTCGTGAGCTGCTGCTGCGCGCGTTCATCCGCCTCGCGCAAGATGCCGTTCGCGCGCGCGGCGCGGATGATTTCATTCAGTGCCTCCTGCCGCGCCTGCTGCTCCAACTTCTGATCGTAGGCGCGCAAGAGACCGGTGCGCCGGTCCATGACCTGCGTGGCCTTCTCGTCCAGATACTGATCGGTGAGCGCAGCGCGCGGCACCGTGATGCGGATGGTCGTGGCACTCGCCTCCACGTCCTCGGGTTTCACGCGCGACAAATCCACGCCGGCCTTCACCACGCCGAGCGCGAGCAGGGTGAGTTTGTCATCGCGGCCCGGCAGCAATTGATCGAGAGTCGTGGTCTTGGCGGCTTCGGCGAACACCACTTTCTCAATCACGTATTTCACCGTCACGAGTTCGGAGAGCGATTGAATCTGCACGATGACCGACGGCGTGTTCGCGAACTTTGGCTCCGCGCTCCGACGAACCACGGCCAGCGCAATGACCAGCGCCACCACGAGTCCGATCACGAAGGCTCCGGCCACGAGCACAAGAGTCAGGCGTTTTTTCACGGGCCAAGAATACGCGCGCCCCCGGCAACGAACAACTGACAACACGCCCGCGACCCGCTAGCGTGCGCGCCGCATGAATTCATCGCCGTTCAGCCAGTTTCCCGCGTATCGCCCGCGCCGCTTGCGGCAGTCGCCCGCGTTGCGGCGACTCGTGGCCGAGACGCGCCTGAGCGTCGAGCAACTGGTGCTGCCGCTTTTCGCCGTGCCCGGAAAAAAAGTGCGCCGCGCGGTCAACGCCATGCCCGGCGTCTTCCAGCTCTCCGTGGATGAACTCGTGCTCGAAGCGCAGCGCGCGCATGAACTCGGCGTGCCCGCCGTGCTGCTTTTCGGCATCCCCGAAAAGAAAGACGCCAAGGCCAGCGGCGCGTACACGGCCAACGGCATCGTGCAGCGCGCCGTGCGTGAGTTGAAGAAGGCGCTGCCGCAACTGCTCGTCATCACCGACGTGTGCCTGTGCGAATACATGTCGCACGGCCACTGCGGCCTCATTCACACCGGCGACAAATCCGGGCGCGTGCAAAACGATCCGACGCTCGAACTGCTCGCCCGCACGGCCGCCAGCCACGCGGAAGCCGGCGCGGACCTCATCGCGCCCAGCGACATGATGGACGGCCGCGTGCGCGCCATTCGCGCGCGGCTGGACCGTGACGGTTTTGGTGAGACGCCCATCATGAGTTACGCGGCGAAGTTCGCCTCCGCGTTCTACGGCCCGTTCCGCGAAGCGGCGGAGTCCACACCCAAGTTCGGAGACCGGCGCAGTTATCAAATGGACGCCGCGAACGCGAACGAAGCCATGCGCGAAGTCGCCCTCGATCTCGCCGAAGGCGCGGACATCGTGATGGTGAAACCTGCGCTCGCGTATCTCGACATCATCCACCGCGTGAAAACGGAGTTCGGCTATCCCACCGCCGCGTATTCGGTCAGCGGCGAATACTCGATGATCAAGGCGGCGGCGCAGCACGGCTGGATTGACGA
>JANNGC010000777.1:0-7132 GCA_031380445.1 Pedosphaera sp. | reverse complement strand
CGTGAGCCACCGGTTCAGATCGTGAATGGAACCAGCCCCGGATGGGGCGAAACAGGAAGCGACTCTTTCGCCCCTCCGGGGCTTTGTCATCGTCCGTTTTTTCCGGTGGCTCACGCCACCGGCTAATTTCTCGCCGGCCCTCCGGGCCTCGACGCGTGCTCGAAGTCTATTTCTTCAGCAACCCCCTGCTCTTCATCCACTCCGCCGCACGGTCGTTCCAGGCCGTCACGGGATTCTCCGTGCGACGCAAGCCATAGCCGTGACCGCCCTTCGGATAAATGTGCAGTTCAAACGGCACGCCAAACTGCTTGAGGGCCACGGAGTAGAACAGCGCCGTCTCCACGCGGACCGCGTCGTCCTGCGTCATGGCGATGAAGGCCGGCGGCGTGTTGCTGCTCACGGCGGTGACGGGATTGATTTTGTCGCCCTCGTCTTTCAACGTGAGATAGGCGGGATAAATCAGCACGGAAAAATCCGGGCGGCAGCTCACCGCGTCCGCCGCGTCCACCGCCGGGTAGGTGCGCTGCGCCACGCTCGCGCTCAACGCCGCTGCGAGATGTCCGCCCGCCGAGAACCCGAGCACGCCGATGCGCGCCGGATCAAAACCAAACTCCTTCGCACGCGAACGCACCAGACCCAGCGCACGCTGCGCATCCTGCAGCGGCGGCGCGTGACGCTCGAACGCGGGCCGCTTCGGCACGCGATATTTCAGCAGCACCGCGTTGACCCCGATCGAGTTCAGCCAGTCGCACACTTCGGTGCCTTCCAGATCCCAGGCGAGGATGTTGTAGCCGCCACCCGGAAACACGACGACCGCCGCACCGGTGTCCTTCTCCTTCGGCGCGCGGTAGAGCGTGATGGTGGGCGTGGAAATGTTGCCGAGCCGGATGACGCGCTGGCCGGCGACGAGTCCTTCGCCGGGCTTGGTCATGTCTTTTTCTTCGCGGAGCACATTCGTCTCGCCGGGCGGCGTGCCGGGCCAGAGCGGGAACACGGGCGGTTCAGCGGCACTGGTGGCGCAAACTGACGCGACAACGAAGCTGGCGAGCAGCAGTGGAAATGTGGCTTTCATCGCGCGCATCGAAACGCGTTTGGTGCGCGTCGTCCATGCGGAATTTTCGCGCGCGACTTGGAGAGTACCGTGGTCTTCGGGTGCCTGAATCAAGGTACAATTCCCAGTCGGAAGAACTTCTTGGGAGACGATACCGTGGAGTCGAACACACAATTGGTCGCGCCGTTGCCAACCACCGGCGCACCGTAGGGAACCCACTGGTTCGTCGTGAGCGCAGACTGGTATTCCAATTGATACACGACGTTTGAGACGGTCTCCCAACAGACGCGAACCTCCGACGTCTCGATGGTCAACTGGGGCGGTATGTTCGTCGTGGGCGGCGAAAACGAGAGGTCATCAAAGGCCGCCGTGCCATTGCTGCCAAACACCCGGAGGCGATGGATGCCCGGCCGGGCGAAACTGAAGATAATAGCTTGATTGTCCGCACGCGTCTCGGCCCTGAGCAACCTTCCCTGTCTGTCAAACGCCTGGCATGTGACCGTTCCACTGCCAAGAGGTTCCAAATCGGTTTTGACCGAGACGAAGTCCGTAATCGCCCGAACCGTTTTGTCTCCGAGCGCAAAAAACGCGATGTCAATGGGTGCGGAAAAATCCAAACCGAGCGAGGCATTCACCCCGCCGATCCCATTGGTCCCGCTGGGAAGCTGGTTGGGTCCGAGCACGTTGACCACCGCCACATACGGCGCGTTGGCCCCAGAACTGAAGACCACGCCGTGAGTGGCCAGAAACTGCTCAGACAACCGCGCCGGCACCGGGACTGGATCGCCCGGCGGATAATTGATGGCCGGACGGTTGTCCATCCCGACGAGGTTCTCGAAGTTGATCGTTATCATCTGGGCCTGCAACGAAGCAGCGGTCACAAGCAGCGCGGTGCCAACCAAAAAGCCAAAACCTGCGAGCAGCGAACGCAACGTGGATTTCATGGCGCGGATGGAAGCGCACTTGTGCTGTGGCGTCCATGCGGAAAACGAAGCGGTGGGTTTGGTCGCGCTGCGACCCGCCATCGTTTTTATCGGCAGGCTCCTCTCCCTAACCCTCTCCTCACTCGTGCCTCGCGAGGAGAGGGAACCAGACGGAGTGACGGCTCGCAGCGCGCGCCGTTCCACCTCGTGGTCAAAAATAAAAAAGCGGCGGTCTTGCGACCGCCGCCTTTTACGTTTTGTCCGCGAAGCTTACTTCGGGAGAATGAGGATGAACTCGCCGCGGCGGTTCTTGCTGTAGGCCGACTCGCTGCGGAGCGGCTCGATGGGCTTGTCCTTGCCGAAGCTCACGGTGTGGACGCGGTCGGCCGGGATGCCGGCGGCCACGAGCAGTTCGCGCAATGCCTGCGCGCGGCGTTCGCCGAGCGAGCGGTTGTATTCTTCCGTGCCGCGTTCGTCGCAATGGCCTTCGACGAGCAGGTCGGTCGCGCCGTCCTCGGCTTTGAACTTCGCGGCCACTTCCGCCACTTTCGCGGCTTCGCTGGCTTTCACGTTCGCCCGGTCATACTCGAAGTACACCGTCTGCGCGGCAAACTTCGTGCGGTCCTGCGGACGGCCATCAATGCTGCGATTGCCGGAGTCGGGGATGACGCCGTTCGGATTCACCGCGCCGATGCCAGTGGTGTCGCCCGTGATCCCGCCGCCGGGAATGGTGTTGCCGCCATTGAGTCCGCCGGGGGGCGCGTCGCCGATTTTCGCGGAGCCGCCGTAGCCGGGGAGCGGCGTCACGCGGTCCATTTTCTTTTTGCAGCCGAACGCGCCGGTCGCGATGACGACCGCGAGGAGCAGGGTGGAAAGTGTATTGAGTCTCATTTCGTGTTCTGAGTTGTGATCAACTTCTTCGGCAAGACAAGGACGAATTCACCCCGGCGGTTCTTGCTCCACGCGGTCGAGTCGTGCGCGGCCACGGCGGGCTGGTCCTTGCCGAAGGTGCGGGTGAACACCTGCGTGCCTTCGAGACCGGATTTCACGAGCAGTTCGCGGATGGCCAGGGCGCGGCGTTCGCCGAGCGCGCGGTTGTATTCTTCCGTGCCGCGTTCGTCGGCGTGACCTTCGATGAGGAGGTCGTAGCCGGTGCCGCGCGCCTTGAGGGCTTCGAGCACGCGCGCGACTTTCGTGGCCTCGGCGGCTTTCACGCTCGCGAGGTCGTAGTCGAAATACACAGTGTCGGCGGCGAAGGCGCTGCGGTCCTTCTCACGCTGATCGAGGTTCGTGTCGTCGGGCAACTCACCAGCGGTGAGCGGCACGCCCGTCACTTCCGCGCCGGTCGTGTTGCCGGTGATTTCAATCGGCGCGGCGCCGAGGTCAGTTGTTTTCAATCCGCTTCCCGTGCGGAGCGCCGAACCGCTGGAGGGCGATCCGATGTTGGTGAAGCGTTCCGGTGATTTGCAGCCCGTCAACACGACGAGCAAGGTTCCGAATCCGATGGCGAACAGGTTTTGCGTTTTCATTTTTTGGTTTTGTTTTTTCGAGACTAGCGCGCCCAACTCGGCTGCGACGCGTCTCCTTTGATGTTTCCGAGGTCCTTGGTTTTTTTACTGGGCACGTCCAGCAGGCTCAGGACGTGCCGATTGTTCACGTTTTTCACGAAGATCACCGCGCGGGAGTTGGGCGCCCACACCGGATCTTCGCCGTCCACCAACGTGGTGGCCGTTCCGCGTAAAGGTCCTTCCATCGGCGCGACACAGATGCGGAAGCCGCCCATGTTGGCCGTGAAAATCAGAAATTTGCCGTCCGGCGACCAGTCCGGCTCGCTCAGGTTGCTGACGCCCGAGATGGAGAGCGGCTGCATCCGCCCGCCCGTGGCCGGCACGGTGTAGAGCCGCGACTTGCCGCTCTCGCGCGAGGCGAAACAAATCGTCTGCGAATCCGGCGACCAGCACGGCGAAGACTCGTCCTCCTTCGTCGTCGTCAATTGCTTCAGGCCGTTGCCATCAATGTCACAGACCCACAGGTCAGGGCTGCCGGACTTGCTGAGAATCATCGCCACGCGCCGGCCATCGGGCGAGACCGAGGGGCTGAAGGCGCTGCCGTGCGTGAGGTTGATTTTCTTGCGCGCGCCGCTGGCGAGGTTGTGCGAGAAGATGTCCGGCTTGTCCGCCAGCTTGTGCGACATGTAGATGAGCGTGTTGTTCCGCGCCCAGGCCGGTGAGGCGCAAATCACGCCGTCACGCGTCACGGGCAGCGCGTTGAAGCCGTCGTAGTCCGCGATGAAAATTTCCCCCACGCCGTACGAGACCGGGCGCGTCTTCAACGCGATGCGCGTCTGCGCGATGCCGGGCTTCTGCGTGATGGTCTTGGCGATGTCATCCGCGAGCGCGTGCGTCTGCTGGCGCGTGGAGCCGCCAGTGAACGCCTTGTTATATTGCACCTGCGTGATGGTCGCGCCCACGCCCGCCGCGTTGTTCTTCTGGATGTTGAACAGCGCCTTGTCCGCCGAAACAAACTCGAAGCCCATGAAGGACAAATCATTCCGCAGCACCGCGTCCACCTCGCCGCTGAAGCCGGTAAGCGTCACGGGGATGGGCTTCATGAAGCCGAGGCTGTCCACGATGCGTCTCAATGGATCCAGTTCTGTTGTCTCTACCGCATGCGCCACACCCGCAAGTGCAAACCACAGACTTAATTTTTTGATCATTTTCATCCTGCTCTCGTTTTCCGCTCGAACCTCCAGGTAAACACTTGCTCCGCGTTCTTCATATCCGCCGGGAAAGGCAACGCACGCGACACACCACTCAACGCGTTCCGCACCGAGCGGTCGAAGGCGGCGTTGCCCGAAGATTTTGTGATAGTAGATGAAACAATGGTTCCATCACGGCGGACGACAACGCGAACGGAAGCGGCCGTTTCCTCATCATAAGCGTCCGCATTCAAAATCCATTTTGAGTCGTAAAGCGCCTGCAACTGGTCGCCGTAGCGTCCGCTCGCTGCGCCGCTGCCCGCACCTGTGCCGTTGCCAATCGGCGTGCTGCTGACCACGCGGGTGTTGGAACTGCCGTCACCCATGCTGCCGACGATGCGGTTGACGGCGCTGATGGCGTCATTGCGCTGGGCAGCGGCGGCGGCCTGCGCCGCAGCTTGGGCCGCACGTTCGGCGCGCAACTGCTGATCGCGGCGGTTCTGTGCGAGTTTGATCGCGGCTTGATCCACCACATTGCTGCGGCGCACGACCTTGGTGTTGACCGGCGGTGACTGGGGCTTGGCAGTCTCTTTGACGTCTTTGTTCTTGGCCTCCTTCTTGACCGGCACGGGCAGATCGCCTGCTTTCGTTTCTGTCTCCTTCGGCTCGTCGCGTCTGGGCACTTTGGGTTTCGGCGGTTCAGGGTCAGGCTGCTTGACCGCTTCCGGCTGGGGCGGCGGCTCGACTTTCTCCTGTTGTGGAGGTGGAGGCGTCGGCTGGGGCGGATTGGCAGGTGCCGCCCCTTTCGGAGCGGGAGCGCCACCGAGGTTGACTTCCACCGGCGGCCCCATGTCGGGCGGCAACTTGTTGGAGCTGAACGCCGCGCCGAGAAAGATCACCGCCAGCAGCACCCCGTGAAAGGTGGCCGAACCGACGAAACATTTTTTCTCGAAGCGATTCATTTATTTTTCCGGCGACGTGCGGAACGAAAACTTGGTGATGCCGTTCTTGATGCAGCGGTTCATGACCTCGGCAAACGGCTCGATCTTCCCGTCCTTGTCCGCACGGATGAAAACGACCAGATTTGGATTGCCGCGAAATGTTTTGACCAACTCAGCTTCAATCTGCGCCGCCGTCATCCGCGAACGGTTCAGCATGAAGCCGCCGCGCGCATCAATCTCCACCGTGCGGATGTTGTCCTTCACCAGCACCGCGTCCGGCTTGCCGCCGGTCGCGAGGTTCAACGACAGCCCCTGCTCCAGCAACGGCGTGGTGATCACGAAAATAATCAGCAGCACGAACGCCAGATCGAGCAGCGGCGTGATGTTGATCTCACTCAACGTCACCAGCGAATTGCGTTGGGAAAAACGCCTCATTCGTCCTTCAAATACTCCGTCTCAATCTGTGAGACGAGGGCTTGCGCGAAGTTGTCCAGTTCGACCGTTTGGACGCGCAGATTATGCACCAGCCAGTTGTAGCCAAACATGGACGGAATCGCCACCAGCAGTCCGGCCACCGTCGCGATGAGCGCCGCCGCCACGCCGGGCGCCATCGTCGCCAGATCCGCCTTGCCCAGCATGGCCACATGACTGAACGCGCTCATCACGCCCCACACCGTGCCGAGCAAACCGAGGAACGGCGCGCCGCTGACCGCCAGCGCCAGCAGAATCAATCCCGACTCCAGCTTGAGCGACTGCGACGCGACCGCGCTCTCCAACGTGCGCTTCACATGCTCGATGGATTTGAGCGAGAGCAGCGTCTTGCGCCCGCCTTCGGGCAGCTTGAGCCGCGCGTCCACTTCCTTGCAGCCTTGGTGATAGACGACAAAAAGCGGGCAATCCTCCACGGTCACGCGGCGGTCGAAGACATCGAGCGCGTGCTTCTGGGTGCGGAATTCATTTTCGAAGAGACGGTTCAATTTCTTCGCGCGCTGCATCTGCACCGCCTTCGCGACCATCACGGACCAAGCGAAGATGGAGAAGAAGAGCAGGAAGATAATAATGACCTTCGCCTCCACAGTGGACTGCTCCCAGATCATGGTCAGTTCCACGTCCTTGGGCTTGGCGGCGGCAGCTAAAAAATAGAACACGTTCATTCTTTCACGACATTTCGAAATTAGATCCAAAGTTCAGGGGCCAACATTCGTTGAACCCGTCACGGCACAATTCGTCCGTGTTTTTGGAAACCACTACTTGTCGTGAGGAACCGAATTTTACGCCAAGTTTCCGGCTTGCGGCCGCTAATACAGCAGAAGCCGCGCGCGACCGCAAAAAATTTCTCAGAAAATTTTCGACAAGTTGTTCACCAAGCCCTCGGAGCGCGGATCGCCGAGTCCGCGCGTTCCTAAGCCGAAACTGTTCAACCACGGAAGACACAGAAGACACGGAAAGAAGAGCGGCGGTCTGGCGGTCTTGGTTCTCTTCCGTGTTTTCTGTGTCTTCCGTGGTTCACCCTCAGAAA
>JANNGC010000771.1:0-2480 GCA_031380445.1 Pedosphaera sp. | reverse complement strand
CTTGAATGTGAATAGCCCCCGGTGCAACCGGGGGTTGGCTCCGTGGAGGAGGGATCGACCCCGGAGGGGTCGAACTCCGGCGGCGTGGCGCACGCTCCAGTTCAACCCCATCCGGGGTTGCTTCGCATCAGGTGGCTGCACCCCGGGTTTGCTCGTGCCTCGCCACCCGGGGCTATTCACGTTCAAGCCCTCCGGGCTTGGCCCCGGCGGCACGCTATGACCCCGCGCACTCTCATCACCCGCAGTCTGCGCTTCCACTGGCGCGCGCATCTCGGCGTCGTGCTCGGCGCGGCCATTGGCAGCGCGGCGCTCATCGGCGCGCTCATCGTGGGCGACTCGGTGCGGGAGAGCTTGCGCGAGCGGGCGTTGCAAAGGCTCGGTCGTGTGACGCAGGCATTGAGCGGCGGGGACCGGCTCTTTCGCGCTGGGCTGGCCGATGAGTTGCCGGCCAATGATGGTTCGATTCACACGGCCTTGATTGCCTTGTCGGGTACGGCGGTGCGCCAGGATGGCGAGGCGCGGGCGAATGACGTGCAAGTCCTCGGCGTGACTTCCAGCTTCTGGCGCCTCGCCGCCGCTGCTTCACCGGCCATTTCCAACGGTGCTCCGCTGATTCTCAATCAGGCGCTCGCCTCCCAACTGCGCGCCCGTCCCGGCGATGAATTGATCCTGCGACTGCGCAAGCCATCTGCCCTCTCGCAGGACGCGCCCATCGCTCCACAAAGCGATTCCGCCATCGCGCTGCGCTTGCGGGTCGGCGCGATTGTCGAGGACGGGCAGTTGGGCAACTTCAGCCTGCGGGCCAATCAGGTGCCGCCACGCAACGCCTTCCTGCCGCACGATTATCTCGCGCGCGAACTGGGCATCGTCGGCAAGGCCAACCTGCTGTTGACGGCTTCGCCCGATGTCAGCGTCACGAATGCGCCGTCTGTTCCCTGGCAGATCGAAGACTTTCAACTCGCTCTCACCACGACCAACGGCGAAGTGGCGTTGAGCACGGACCGTGTTTTTCTCGATGAACCAGTCGCCCGCGCCGCTCTCTCGACCACGAGCAACGCGCGCCCCGTCCTCACGTATCTGGTAAATCTTCTGCGCGCCGGAACGAACGCCACGCCCTATTCCATGGTCACCGCCGCCGGTGCGCCGCTCACGCCTGCCGATCTGCGTGACGACGAGATTGTCGTGAACCAATGGCTCGCCGATGACTTGCAGGTGCAGGCCGGCAGCGAAATTCTTCTGACCTATTTCCTCGCCGACACCGGCGCGGAACTCGTCGAGCGGACCAATCGTTTTCGCGTGCGCAGCATCGTGCCGCTCGCCGGCGTGCATGCGGATCGCGCGCTTATGCCGGAGTTTCCGGGTATCGCCAAGGCCGAAACCACGCAGGACTGGGACGCAGGCTTTCCGCTCACGCACAAGATTCGGCCGAAGGACGATGACTACTGGAAACAATATCGCGGCACGCCGAAGGCGTTCATCACGCTCGCGGCGGGGCAGGGGATGTGGGCCAACCGTTTCGGAAAATTGACCGCCGTGCGCTGGTCGGTGCCGACTGGCGTGTCGGCGGAATCGGCTCGCGCCGCCATCGCGAACCCGCTGCGCGCGGCAATTCAGCCCTCGGAATTGAGCCTGTCCTTCCGTCCCGTGCGCGAGGAAGCCTTGCGCGCCGCGTCGCAGTCGCAGGACTTCGGCGGGCTGTTCATCGGGTTCAGCTTTTTCCTCATTGGCGCGGCGCTGATTTTGATGGCGCTGTTGTTTCAATTCGGCATCGAGCAGCGCGCGGCGGAAATCGGCACGCTGCTGGCGCTGGGCTTCCGCGCGAAACAGGTGCGGAGAATTTTCCTGCTCGAAGGCGCGGCGCTGGCGTTCGTCGGCAGCGTGATTGGAGTCGCGGGAGGAATCTATTACGCACGCGCCATGCTGCACGGACTCACGACCGTGTGGCGCAGCGCCACGAACACCAGCGCGCTCACGTTCCACACTTCGCCCGTCACGATTTTGATCGGGCTGATCAGCGGGACGCTGGTGGCGGTCATCACGATTTGGTTTGTGCTGCGCAAGCAAGCGCGGCAACCCGCGCGCGCCCTGCTGGCGGGGGATTGGAGCGCGGACAGCCATGTCCGCGCGAACGTAACTGGTTCAGAACCACGCGGACTCGGCGGTCCGCGCTCCTATGCGCGCCGCGTGTTCCGCGCTTCCGTGGTGGCTTTTGTTTCCTTGGCGTTTGCTCTCGTCCTCGTTGTGTGGGCTTTCATCAGCGGCGAAACTTCGAATGCCGGATTCTTCTTCGGCGCAGGTTCGCTGGCGTTGATTGGCGGCCTCGCCGGAACGTCGTGGACTTTGGCGAGGACGTTGCGCGAACGGAGCGCGGACAGCCATGTCCGCGCGAACTCATCCAATTCAGAGACACGCGGACTCGGCGGTCCGCGCTCCGTTACATCCGGCTTGCTCTCCATTCGTGGCGCGGTGCGCCGGCGGAC
>JANNGC010000758.1:0-1727 GCA_031380445.1 Pedosphaera sp. | reverse complement strand
GGTTTTTTGCGGGGGGGGGGGTTTGCGCTGCCTGGCGGGGGGCACACCTTTGCCGGGGGTGCGCTTCCGTTTCGGCGCAATGGGCGGCCCCCCGCTCCGCCGCGTTGACGCTGTTTTCGCCGCCCCTTAACTTCGCCGCATGATTGAAGTCGCCGAGATTCCCGCCACCGTGGATCGCTTCGAGACCAAGGCGCGCACGCCGCCGCCGAATCTCGACGCGCTCTCCCGCGACATCCTCGCGCTGAAGAAGAAGCTCAACGCCGTCATCCTCGCGCACAATTATCAGGTGCCGGAAATCCAGGACATCGCCGACTACGTGGGCGATTCGCTCGGGCTCGCGCAGCAGGCGGCGAAGACGCCGGCGGACGTGATCGTGTTCTGCGGCGTTCACTTCATGGCCGAGACGGCGAAGATTTTGAACCCGAACAAGATCGTGGTGCTGCCGGACAAGGACGCGGGCTGTTCGCTGGAAGAAAGCTGCCCCGGTCCGAAGCTCAAGGCGTTGCAGGACACGAACCCGAACTTCTGGACCATCGCCTACATCAATTGCA
Organism: Pedosphaera sp.; assembly: GCA_031380445.1. Taxonomy (GTDB): domain Bacteria; phylum Verrucomicrobiota; class Verrucomicrobiia; order Limisphaerales; family SIBH01; genus JANNGC01. The sequence continues at coordinate 1,176 of JANNGC010000758.1, read as the reverse complement.
GCGCAGAGGTGAAGGCGCTCTGCGACGTGATTTGCACCAGCGGCAACGCGGTGAAGATCGTCAACGCCGCGCCCAAGGATCGCGACCTCCTGTTCGTGCCGGACGAAAATCTCGGCGCGTGGGTCATGGAGCAGACCGGCCGCCCGATGACGCTCTGGCGCGGGAACTGTTACGTCCACGTCGAGTTCACGCACGCGAGCATCACGCGCATCCGCCGCGAGCATCCCGACGCGCCTCTGGTCGCGCATCCCGAATGCACGAAGGCCGTGCGGATGCTGGCTGACGAAGTTTGTTCGACCGAGAAGATGGTGAGCTACTGCAAGAACTCGCCGTCCAAGGCCATCATCATCGCGACCGAGGCGGGGATGCTGCACCGCCTGGAGCGCGAGTGTCCGGACAAGATTTTCATTCCCGCGCCGAGCGACCGTTGCGCCTGCAACGAGTGCAAGTTCATGAAGATGAACACGCTGGAGAAACTGCATGACTGCATGGCGAACCTGAACCCGCGTGTGGAGTTGTCGCCTGAGATCATCCAGCGCGCGCGGCTGCCCATTGAGCGGATGCTGGAAATTTCGGCGCGACCGTAGTGCGGCATAGGCGGGCGCGCGCCCATGTCTGTCCGAGGTTTTTGCCCAACACCGCTCTTGCCAGCCGCCGCGTTCGTGGCGCACAACAGGCGCATGAAATTCACCCGGCTTCTTCCGCTCGCGGCCTCGTGCCTCGCGCTGTTTTCTCTCACCGCCTGCACCACCGTCACTCCCGGCCCGCGTGTGGGCGTGGGCGTGAAAGCGCCCCGCGGCGCGGACGTGATCATTGATGGCACGCGCGCGACGTTGGATGAGAAATGGACGTACTGGCAGGGGCCGCGCTTCGCCTCCGCGCTGCCCATCAAGTGGAAGATTGTCGAAGACCCGGTGGACGGCGGCACCGCGCTCCAGACCGATGACCGCGCGGCGGACGGCGGCAAGTATGGCGCGGCGGACATCGTGACGCAGAAGGCGTATCGCGATTTCCGTCTGCACATCGAATTCCTCGTCATGGCCCCGCGCGGGAACAGCGGCGTGTATTTGCAGAACCGCTACGAGATTCAGATTCAGGAAGGCGACAAGACGAAGCACGGCTTGGGTGCGGTCATCAACGAAAGCGACTCGCCTTATCACGCCTTCGCCGGGATTG
>JANNGC010000756.1:0-5904 GCA_031380445.1 Pedosphaera sp. | reverse complement strand
CGTCGGCACGTCGGGCAGCGGTGGAGGTGGCGGCGAACCAACGATGTTTTCCAGAACCCACTTGCCGCGAAGTACCGGCGACGTGCGTGTGGCATACGACGTCACGGTGAGAACACTGCCTTGCCGCAGCAAGCCGCCGCGCCCGGTGTTCTTGTCCAAGGCCACCCGGCGGAAGTGGCTGCCGTAGATGTGAGGAATTCCGTAATGCTTCGCGAGCCGCTCGTTCAGGAAGGTGTAATCCGCGCGCAGCAAATCGAGCACGCTGCGGTCCTCGCGCCGCATCGTCTCGAAGTGCAACTCGGTTTCGCGGCGGAATGACTGGCGCAAGTTGTCATCGAAATCGGGGAAGAGCCGGAGGTCGGGCGTGAAGGATTCAAGGTTCCGCAAGTGCAGCCATTGCCCGGCGAAGTTGCTGGCGAAATTCTCCGCGCGCCGGTCCGCGAGCATCCGGCGCACCTGCTTCTCCAGCACCTTGGGTTGGTGCAGCTCGCCGCGCTCGGCGAGCGCGAGCAGTTCATCATCAGGAATGCTACTCCAGAGAAAAAACGAGAGCCGCGACGCGAACTCCAGATCGCCGAGGCGATACGCCGCGCCGGGCGCGACGCCCGCCGGCTCGCGCTCGATGCGGAACAGGAACTCCGGGTTCACCAGCACGGCGTTCAACGCCGCTTCGATGCCAGCCTCGAAGCCGCCTTCTGCCTTGGCCTGGCGGTAGAAGTCCATCGGCTTCGCGAGATCGTTCTCGGTCACAGGCCGGCGGTAGGCGCGGCGCGTGAGCGTGGCGAGGATGCGTTCGGCGCAGGGATCTTCCTCGGCCGGCTTCGTGGGCTGGCTCACGAAAATCCGGCGGCGGCTCGGCGTGTCGCCGGGACTGTTCGAGTCGTAAGGCCCGTTCACGGACACTTGATAAATGGCCGGCCCGAGGCGCGGATGCCGGTGCATGTTGTAGCGGGCGAGGTAGGGCTGCCGCCGGCTTTCCAGAAGCGACGAAGGGTTCTTGAGAAACGTCACGCCGAGCTGATGCGGCCCCGCCTTCACCGGCACGCGCACTTTCAGATGCGCGTCCACCTTCTCGAAATTCCGGTCGCCTTTGGGCGGAGCCACGGTGAACGACCGCACCTGCTGGCGATCCACGAGCACCACGACTTCGTGCGGTTCACGCAAGCCCTCGACCTCCTCGTTGCGGTCGCGCGTCAGGCGGATCTGAATCTCATACTCCCCATCGCGCGGGAAGGTATGGGCGATGAACAGGCCGCCGCGCGTGCCGGGCGGCAGCCCCTCGACGTGCTCCTCCTGCGTGCGGTCGGGCGGCAGACGGAACGTGTCGCCGCCCGGCTGGCGATACGGCGTGCCGATGGCGAGCCGGCTGATTTTTCCGGCGGCGGAAATGTAGCGGTTCAACAGCGTGGGCGAGAGTTCGCCCACGGTCACGTTGTCAAAGCCGTGGCTCGCGTCGTCCTTGGGCAGCAGCGCCGTCGCGTCAATGTCCAGCGCCAGCAGATCGCGAATGGCATTCTGATACTCGGTGCGATTCAGCCGGCGAAAAGTTTCCGTGCGTCCCGGGTTCGGATTCTTCGCCGCCGCGCGGTCGAGCGATGACGACAGCGTCTTCACCACGTCATCGAAAACTTTTTCCGCCGGCCGTTCCTGGCCGACGGGCGGCATGTGGCGCGCGCGCAATTTGCGGATGACGCTTTCCCATTCCGCCGGATGCTGCGTGACGTCGTCGCGACTGAGGCGCTCCAGATCAAGTCCGCCCTTCTGCACGTCCGCGTCGTGGCAACTGACGCAGTATTGGTTCACGACTGATTTCACCGGGGCCGCGAGCGGAGTGGCCGCTGGAGCCGGGCCGGCCAGCGCCAGTCCCACGGCGCACAAGATGAAACGAATGCCGCAACACAGCTCAGTCGCCTGAGCGCGGCCAGGACCAATGGGAATGGGTCGTTTCAAGAGGAGGCAAAATGGCCGTGCCGACGGAGGCCGACAAGAGCAAAGCCAGCGCCCGCCTACTCGCGCGGCAGCCGCACGAGCCGCATCGTGTTCACATCAAATGATCCCATCCCCTGCGCGCCGCGAAATTCGCAGACCAGTTCCACGTCCTCCACGCCCTGCACCTCGAACTCATACCGCAGCGCCTTCCACTCCTCGCTGATGGTGATGCCCTCGGCCGAGCGCTCGCCCGACATGCGGAGGATCACGCCGTTGGTTTCGCCGGGCTGCACGGTGATGCCTTCCGTGCGCGCGAGACCAGTGAATTCATAACGTCCCGTGCCGAGCAACACGGTGCTGCGCCACGCGCCGCTGCTGTTCGGAGCGCGTCCGGTCACGCGGAGAATTTGTTTTCCATCTTGAATCAAACGGCCCGACATCGCCGGGGTCGTGCCGCTTTTGTAACTCCAGTTCACGAGGCGCAGTTCGCCGGGCGCGGTCAGTTGCAAGGGCCGCGTCGGCGCCTTGAGCTGCTGCGCCACGCTGCGCGCGCGGGCGCTGATGCGCGACTTCAGTTCCTCCGCGCCTTCCTCGATCTGCTCGCGCGCGCCGGAATTTATCGGCAGCCCGGCCACGGCCTGCGCCGCCAGCCGGTCCACGCGCGCGTGCAACTCCTCGGTGCGAAACTCGTTCGTGGACAGCGACTCGATGCGCCGCAAGTAACGCTGCCGTGCCTCCGGGATGGCGAACAGTTGCTTCGCCACCAGCCCCTTGAAGACGGGCGTGATGCTCAAATTCGGCGAACTCGAAATGCCGAACAACTGATCCAGGCCGCTCGGGATGAAAATCATTTTGCCGCGCGCCACGTCGTGAAAGAGCCGGTAGTTGTTCCCGCCGATGCCGTAGCCGTCCCAATGCCCGATGAGCGCCACCGTCGCGGCGAAGGTGATGAACTCGTCTACGTCGAGCAGCTCGGTCAGGCGCGCGAGGCGTTTCTTCAAGTCCGGTTCGCGCGCGGCCTGCACGAGATTGGTCAGGTCGGTGCGGTCGTCGCGGTTCGCGCCGGAATCGGCTTCGAGCGCGCGCGTGATTTCCCCGCCGGAACCGCCGTCGTAGAGATTGCCTTTCGTGGAGGCGAAGTGGCGTTTCACCCATTCCTTATTCGCGCCTTCGATGAGCACGGACAGGCCGAGGTCGCGGCCATTGAGAGTCACGAGCGCCGGAGCCGCCCGCGGCGCGGGCACGCCCACGGAGCGGAAGAGTTCGCGCGCGAACTGCTCGCTGAGCGCGCTCGGGTCTTGTACCGAGTTGTTCAGGTGAATTTTGGTGTGGCCGTGAAATTTCTGGCCGGGCGCGAACTTGTCGAAGTTCAGCGTGAACGACGGCTTGCCATCAATCGGCTGAAACGAGAAGGAGCCTTTCAGATGCACCGCGACGTTCGTGTAAACCTTCCCGCCCTCGCGCACCGTGGCGCGCACGTCCACGCGCTCGGGCCGCGACTGCCGCCAGACCTGCACGTACTCGCGCAACTCCTTCATGCCTTCCTCGGAAATCTCGATGCGGATGCGGGCGGGCGTGGAGAACAGTTCATCCCCTGCCCCGTCCTTCGCGTACGACGCCGCGCGCAGTGGCGTGACACCAGCGCCCGCCACGAGGAGCAGCAGGGCAAAACAAGTTTTCCAAATCCGGCGCATCGCAAACTTTGTGCAGGAAACAGACGTGCGGACTCAACCGAATACTCGGTCCGGCCCGAGTTTTTACAGTCCGAATTCGTTGCCCCCCATTCCCCGGCTCTCTCCTACAATCCGTCGAAGCGAAGGAGTCAGATTGGCCGCCTCCTTCGTTTCTCTGCGTTTTTCGCGCGATCCACCACAACGGTCGAGGCAAGACACCCCATCTGAGGCATATGGCTACAGATGTGGTTTGTGCCGATTCTGGAAAGTGTCCTCTGAGCAGACAGACACCACTTGTGAGTAATCGTGAAAAACCTGCAGGTTTTCCTCAAAACCCTGCAAGTCTTTCACAATAACCTGCAGGTTATCGCCGCCAACCTGCAGGTTTTTCAGGAAGACCCACATGTTTTCCGCGCGGACCTGCATGTTTTTCTCAACAACTCACAGGTTTCCCACGAAACCTGACAGGTTTTCGGGGAAAACCTGCAAGTCACTGACGAATACTCACACGTTTTTGACGGATGCGCACAGGTTTGCGGCGACTCTTTGCTGGCGGCGCACGAAGGCTGACAGAGTTTCGCCGAGGGTCAGCAGGTCGGCGGTTACGAACCGTGTTGAGGTGCGACCACACCGGCCGGCTGACCAAACGTCTTGTGGACTATGCCGCCCTAAAGTAGAGAATGCCGTGTAAGTCATTACTCATGAAGCTGCCCCAGCCCTGAGCTGAGGCCTGCACAGTGGTTGCCACTTGGCCGGTTGTTTGTTCTGACATGAAAACGAAACTGCTTTTATGGTGCGCGACCGGTTGGCTGGTCGCACTGACCGGAGCACAAGCCGCCACTCTCTACGTGGACGCCGCCAGCACCAACGCCGTCCCGCCCTTCGCCAACTGGGCCAACGCCGCAGCCAACATTCAGGACGCCGTGGACGCCGCCGCCCCCGGCGATGAAATCGTGGTGACGGACGGCGTCTATCAGACCGGCGCGCGCGCGGTCTATGGCATGAGCAACCGGGTGGCCGTGACCAAAGCGGTGACGGTGCGGAGTGTGAACGGGCCGGAGGTAACAATCATCTTTGGGCAAGGACCAATCGGTGAGAATGCAATCCGGTGCGTGTATCTGACCAACGGCGCGTTGCTGGCGGGATTCGCGCTGACCAACGGAGCGACTCAGGCTGACACGTTTGACGCCACAAATCATCGTGGCGCCGGGGCGTGGTGCGAGGGGCTTGGTGCGATCCTGACCAACTGCGTGATCGCTGGCAATTGGGCTTACGAACACGGAGGTGGCGTATTCAGCGGCACACTCAAGCATTGCGTAGTGATGGGCAATAGAGCCGACTACAATGGCGGCGGAGCATACGGAAGCACGCTGGAAGGCTGCACTCTGATTGGCAATTCAGCGGAAAGTGGAGGCGGCGGAGTCCACGGCGGCACGCTGAATGGCTGTATGTTGTCAGGAAATGCGGCAGAGGACGGCGGCGCATCGTTTGGCAGCACACTGCTCAGTTGCACCATTTCCAACAATTATGCCGGTTGGTCTGGGGGAGGAGTGAGCGCTTCTACGCTCAACGATTGTAAGCTTATTCAAAACTTGGCGGCCTACAATGGCGGCGGGGCAAACAATTCTTTCCTCACGAACTGCACGCTCGAAGGCAATCTAACCGACTCTCCCTGGTCGGACGAAAGCGCTGGCGGCGGGGCTTACAACTCCACGCTGGAGAACTGTTTGATTACCGGAAACAGAGCAGGTGGAGAATTTGGTGATGGGGGAGGGGCGATCTACAGCACGCTGAATAACTGCATCATTTCAGGCAACGGAGCATCGGAAGGCGGCGGGGTTCTCAGTTGCACGCTGAACAACTGCACGCTCTCAAATAATCGGGCAGGGGACGGCGGCGGAGCCGTGGTGAGCACCTTGACCAACTGCATCATCACGGGGAATTCAGCCTGGGGCGGCGGAGGCGGAGTCGCGGCCAGCACGCTTTACAACTGCACATTGTCAGGCAACTACGGCGGCGAATACGGCGGGGGCGGGGCTTATGTCTCCACGCTCTACAACTGCGCGCTGACGGGCAACCATGCCGATTTTGGCGGCGGGGCGTATGGGGGCACGTTGAACAACTGCACGGTCACGGGAAATTCAGCTGGGTGGGCGGAAGGCGGCGGTGGCGGCGGAACCTGCGACAGCACGCTCAATAACAGCATTGTTTATTACAACACCTCGTACGCGAGCGGAGCCAACTACCTCGGCGGTACATTCAACTATTCCTGTACCACGCCGCTGCCCGTCGGCGGCACGGC
>JANNGC010000744.1:0-2641 GCA_031380445.1 Pedosphaera sp. | reverse complement strand
GACCGTCGAAGGGCCGGCGCTGCCGCTGGTGCGGATTGTGAGCTTTGATTTCACGAGCAACCTCGTGCTGCGCTCCACCGGCACGAACAACCTCGCCATCTTTCCCGAATACAAAACGAACCTGAACCAGACCAACTGGTTTGCGCTCACGGTACAGACGAACCGTTTTCTCAACGGCACCAACGAGACCATCTGCGGTCGTCCGCCCGGCAGCAATGTGTTCATCCGCCTCCGCGAAGTGGTGCCGTGAGCGCCGGGAAAAATCCTTGCGACGCCAAAAGTGCTCCCGTAGCTTCCGCAGCCCTCGGTCGGGTTGGTAGCTCAGTTGGTAGAGCAGTGCCCTTTTAAGGCATTGGTCCAGGGTTCGAGTCCCTGCCAACCCACCATTTCATTTTTGCTAATAAACAAGGCGATTTCAGCCTTTCAGCCTGAAAAGTAAGGACAGATCCACCAAGATTCGGGGGGGCCATTGATGTCCGCCCAAGTCGGAAGCAGTGAGTTTAGCGAACGTGAGATGCGCTCTTCAATCAACCCGCACCCGAAAGAATCTCGTGAGCGGAGCAAGGTTGGTCTCCAGTGTCATCACGAAGTTGGTGTCCACCAAGTTGGAGAAAAGCGCGAACCACTGAACCGGGCCGGGGAATTCAAAACATGCCTCAACCGCATACCGCTGACCCGGAACTGATTCCCACTTGAGGGTCACTTCTTCGTTGTTTCGATGGATGGACGTGATCCGGAACGGCTGCACGAAGGGATTCTTGAACACCACCTGAACCGGCAGATGGTCTGAAGCATTCAGGCTGTCGTCTGCGTTCATCCTCCTTGGCGAGCAACTCCACCAGCGGCGCGCTGTCGTGCACCTGGCGGCGGTCACGGTGTAGCGCTCAATCAGTTTGCTCCGGGCGTTGCATTTGATGTGGTTCTTGTAATCTCATGGCGCACGAGTCGAGATCGGGTCCACGTTTCGAACCGTCTCGCGGTTTGCGCCGGCGAGGTCGCTTGGCCGCGCCGTTCAGAGCGTCCAGCCCTTGCGGTATTCGCGATGGAGCAGGTGGCTGGCGGGCTTTGAATTCAAGATCGTGCCGCTCAGTGTGTCGTATTCAATCGGGCCTTCCACCAGCGTCGCCAGGTTGGCGAGTTGGGCCAGTTCCGTGAGCGGGCCGCCAATGTCGAAACTCGAGAAGGTCTTCCCGTTGCCCTTGCACGCTTCGATCCATTCCCATTGATGGCTCTGGACGCGCGGCAGCAATTCCGGCGGGCCGCCCGTGAAGTCTTCAAACTGTTTCTCCGGCAGCAGCACGTAGTTCGCGTTCCACGGATTGTCGGAGTAAATCGCCCCCTTCGATCCCACCAGCAAATCTCCCCAGCCGCCGCGTTTGTGGCCGAGCATCAGATCCTCGGGCGGCTTTTCCTTCGCATACCACGTCAACTTTACCGGCGGCAGCGCGCCGCGCGCGGGCAGATCCATCACCACTTTCAGAGAAGTTGGATAGCCTTCCGCATCTCGCTCGGACGGCCACGCTTCCAATCGAATCACGACTTTGCTCGCGCCCGGATTCTTGTCCTTCTGCCAGAGCTGCTCCAGATGCAGCGCGCGGAACATGATGTTCGCGGTGTGGCAGGCAAAGTCCCCGACGATGCCGCTGCCAAACGCGCGCCACGCCCGCCAGCTCGCGGGCACGTAAGCGGGGTTGTAAGGACGGTGCTCCGCCGGGCCGAGCCACAAGTCCCAGTCCAATCCTTCCGGAACCGGCGGCGTCGCGGTCGGACGTTTCATCGGGCCGTTGCCGCCATCAAACCACACGTGCGCCTCGCGAACGTCGCCAATGACGCCGCCCCACACCAGTTCCACGGCGCGGCGGAGACGCCGCTCGGCGGAACCTTGGTTGCCCATCTGCGTGACCACCTTGCTGTTTCGTGCGGCGGTCTCGCGCATGACGCGCGCTTCGTGAACGGTGCGCGTCAGCGGCTTCTCGCAATAGACGTGTTTGCCCAGCTTCATCGCCGCCACCGCAGCGACGGCGTGCGTGTGATCGGGCGTCGCGACCAGCACGGCGTCGATGCCTTTTTCCATCTCGTCGAACATTTTGCGGAAGTCCTGATAGCGCTTCGCCGCCGGATGTTTCTGGTAGATGTCGCCCGCGCGTTTGGAGTCCACGTCGCAGAACGCGACGAGATTGTGACCGAGGCGATGAAAGGCATCGAGACTGCCGCGCCCTTGGCCGCCGACGCCGATGCCGGCAATGTTCAGCTTGCTGTTCGCCTCGTAGGCGAAGGCCAGTTTGCTGTTGCGGAGAATCAGCAGCCCGGCTCCGGCCGTGGCGGACTTGCGGAGGAAACTGCGGCGATTGATGGCGTGTTTCATGGGAGAAATGGATTCACGGGTTTGCAGTGGTTTCGCGGCGACCGTATCCAGCCGACTTCGCATGGACAATGAAAATGCTGATTCGCGCCAGAGTTCCGGAAACGAAAATGAGGTGGCCAACCATCCGGCGAGTTGCCGCGTGGAATGGTAGCGCCGCAGTTCCGCACCTTTGGCGACGGCAGTAGTTGGAGCGGGCCGGGAAACTTGCCAGTCTCCCCGGACGAATGGTGACGACAGAACATTTTCATCGGGGTCAGCGGTGGGTCAGCGAGAGCG
>JANNGC010000680.1:0-3177 GCA_031380445.1 Pedosphaera sp. | reverse complement strand
GGCTCTGCGGTGACGCTGATGCGGCTGAGCGCGAAGTTGCCGTTGTCCGCGCGGCCCGGGCCTTTGTGCGGCGCGGACTCGTGCGTGAGTGCTGCGAGCTTCAGCCCGGTCACACGGCGCGTGGCCGTGGTGGCGGTGATGGTGTAAACGTCGCTCGCTCCGTTCTTGCCCTTGGCCAGCCAGGAGCCGTCGTCGAGTTTCTCGAACTTCGCGCCAGCCTTCGACGTGATGGTTTCGACCTCGACCAGGCTCCAGGCACTTTCCGGAAGCGTTGCGCCGCTGACGAGCCACGCATTGAATTTTTCCCGCAGTTCTCCGCGTTCAAACGCCGCCAGCCCGCCGGTCAGCCGCGCCTTCTCCGCCTCATGCGCGGCGAGCGCCTTCGCGGAAGCCGCCGGGTCAAGGTCGAGTTCCACGTCGCTCCGCACCGCCGTGGTGAAGGTCGAGAGCAGCCGGTAATAATCCTGCGTCGGTATTGGGTCGAACTTGTGATCGTGGCAGCGCGCGCAGCCGACGGTGAGGCCAAGGAACGCGCTGCTGGTCGTCGAGAGCATGTCGTCCAGCGCATCGTAGCGGGTGCGCTCGACTTCGTTGGCCGTGATTTGGGTCGGGAACACGCCCGCGCCCAGAAAGCCCGTGGCCATCATCGCTTCCGGATCGCCGGGCGCGAACTCGTCCCCCGCGAGCTGCCAGCGCGCGAACTGATCGAAGGGCAGATCGTCGTTCAGGGCGCGGATGACGAAGTCGCGGTAATGAAATGCGTGGGGCCGATCGTAATCGTGCTCGAAGCCGCTGCTCTCGGCAAAGCGCGCCACATCCAGCCAGTGCCGCGCCCAGCGCTCGCCGTAAGCGGGCGACGCGAGCAGTCGATCCACGAGCGACTCGTAGTTCGCGGCGGGCTTTTTCAAGAATGCGTCCACCTCCTCCGGCGTCGGCGGGAGCCCGGTGAGGTCGAGCGACGCGCGGCGGATGAGCGTGCGCGGGTCGGCGGACGGGCTGAGTTTCAGTTTCTTCGACTTCGCCGCGTCGAGCAGGAAAGCATCCACAGGATGCTTGGCCCCGGCGGGCGGGCGCGCTGTTGCGAGCGGTTGAAACGCCCACCACTGGCGGTCTTCGTCGCTCACCACCGACTTGTCGCGCGGCGGTGTTTTGCCCGCGACCAGCGGCGCGTCGTAGGGCGCGCCCAGATCAATCCATGCGACAAGCTTCGCGATCACGTCGTCCGGCAGCTTGGGCTTTTTGTCCGGCATGGGCGGCTCGGCCTCGTGGCGGACGAGCTTCATCATCCGGCTCTCGGCGGCGCGAAATGGTTTCACGGCCTCGCCTTCCGTGCCGCCGCGCAGCAGTCCCTCACGCGTGGCGAGGTCGAAGTCCGCCTTCGTCTTCTCGCCGCCGTGACATTTCACGCAATGCTCGCGCAGCAGCGGCGCGACTTCCTTGCGGAACAACTCCAGTCCGCGCGCCATCTTCTCCGCATGGTCCGGCGGCAGCGCGGCCACGGCCCCGAGGGTCAGCAGGAAAAACAAGACGAAGGGTTTCATCCGCGTAATTTCATTTCGTCACTGCGGGTTTTACTTCAACCCCCAGAGCTTGACCAGCAGCGACAGCATCTCCGGATCGTGCTGCTGCAATTCCTCGCGCGTGAAGGGGAAGAAATCGTTGCGCGAGAAGAAATCGTCTGTTGTCTCGGCGAAGTATTCCATCGGGCTGCTCATCGCGTAAGCCTTCTCCTTGGTGTTCGGGCGTCCATGGCCGAACCAACGCGATGAGCAAAGATGCGGGTGGTTTTCATGGATGTGATGGATCGGAGAATAGTGACGCTCGAATTACTTGGCCGGCTCCTTCGGTGTCGCAGTCGTGCTTTTCTCTGCGGCATCGCTGCGGGCCTGGGCCTTTTGTTTGATTTCGGCCTTCACCTTCGTCAGGCGTTCGGGCCAGGTGAATTTGGGTGCGGTCGCGGGGTCGTAGCCTTCGAGGTGATCGCGGAGCCGGGTCGCGGGTTTGGTGTATTTCAATTCGGTGTCGCCAAACACCTCGCGGCACAGCGCGGCCAGGCCGGGGTCATATTCGAGGAGCTGCGAACGCAGATGAACATGATTGTGGTCGTGGTCGTTCACGCGGTTGTTGTCGAACCACGACTGCACACCCTCGGCAAAGTATTCGTGATGGTTCACGGAGGCGTATTTGCCTTTCCACAAGCCCGCCTTCATCGCCGAGTCATAGGCGGCCTTCACTCGTGGATCGAAGGTCGGGTCCACGTTCACCATGCCGCGCAAGTGGATGTTGTGCGCGAACTCGTGGATGAGAATATTTTCCGCCGCGTAGGGATCACCGGGGAAGGCGAGCAGGTTTTCCTCGCCGCAGGAACAGAGCGGATCCGTAGCCGAGCCGCCCGTGCCCCGCGCCCGCGCGTCCCAATAATCCTTGGGCGTCATCTTTGCCCACTCCGGCAGGTCGGTGGTGAATTCATTGTGCGCGATGATGCACAGACGGGAGCCGCTTTTGATCATGGCCGCGCGCACGTCCGGCCGCCTGGCGAGCATCAGGTTGACGAGGTAGGCGGCTTCCTTGAGCGCGTAATCGTTCACCTTCCCGGACGCCACGATGGGGTAGCCGTCCGCATCGATATATTTTGTGTAGAACGCGGGAGCCTTGAGTTCGGGTGGTGGCGGCTGCACCTGACTTGTCTTGGTGGATCGGGCGGAGGAACCCCACAACCGCTCCAGCAACTTCTCCATCTCCGGATCGTGCTGCTTCAACTCAGCGTGCGTGAAGGGAAAGAAATCGTTGCGCGAGAAGAAAGCCTCTGTCGTCTCCGCGAAGTATTCCATCGGGCTGGTCATCGCGTAAGCCTTCTCCTTCGTGTTCGGGCGTCCGTTGCCGAACCAGCGTTCCACCTTGTCGTATGACTTGCCCGCCTTGGCGCGATTGTAGGCCGCCTTGATTTCCGCATTGCCGAAGCCTCCCTTGAGCACGCGGTCGTGATAGCCGTGCGCGAGTTCGTGGAGGGTAAAGTTCGGCATCCGCTTCGTCTCAGCCTCAAAGTCCTTCACGTCGGTGAACTCCACGCCCTTCGCCATCGCTGGATCACGTCCGTTGTCACGGAGCCAGCCCGCGCCGGGATGATATTCCGCGCTGGGCTTCACTCCGGGATACGCGGGCGAGAACCACAGCGGC
>JANNGC010000675.1:0-17928 GCA_031380445.1 Pedosphaera sp. | reverse complement strand
TCAAGTCAGACATCGTCGAAGGACTCTTCCGCACGAGCGAGAAGGCGAGCACGAAGCTGTCGCTCGTGGATGTCTCGCCCGCCGCTCTCGCGAATGCCTTTCGCTACAATTACGGCGACCTCGAGGGCTGCTCGATGCTCCTCGATATTGGCGCGAAGACGAGCAACCTGCTGTTCTTCGACAAGGAGGCCATTTACTCGCGCGGCATCAACATTGGCGCGAACTCGATCACGGCGGACTTCGCCAAGGAATCCAAACTTGGCTACGACGAGGCGGAATCCACGAAGATCGCGCAAGGTTTTGTGAGCCTCGGCGGCGCTTACGAAGAGCCGGAGGACCCGCAACAGCAGGCCATTTCCAAGATCGCGCGGCAGGTGATGACCCGCCTGCACATCCAGGTCAACCAGACCATCCAGTTTTATCGCGGCCAACAGGGCGGGGCGGCTCCGGTGCGGCTGTTCCTGAGCGGCGGCGCTTCCACGATGCCCTACACGGCGCAGTTTTTCGCTGAGAAGCTGAACATGCCGGTGGATTACTTCAATCCGCTGCGCAACGTGCAGATTGATCCGGGCGTCAACATCGAGGAACTCGCGAAGATCGGCCATCAGATGGGCGAACTCGTCGGTCTCGGCCTGCGGAATCTCGCGCACTGCCCCATCGAGCTGAACTTGATGCCCAAGAGCGCGCTCAAAGGCCAGGAGTTCGGCGCGAAGAAACCTTATCTCATCGCCACCATGGCGAGTCTCGTCGCGATTCTGTTCGCGTTCGGCTTCTTCAATGACCGCATCGCGAACAGCAAGCGCGGGTCGCTCGAGAAATTGCAGCCGGAGTTGCAGCGTTTGCAGTCGCTGGACAATCAAATCGAGGCCGAGGAGCGCAAGCTGCGCGTCGCGCGCATCGAAGCCGAGCAGCTCGCGGGCTGGCTGGAGCACCGTCCTTATTGGGGCGAGCTGTTCATGGAATTGCGGCAGGTGATGCTCAAGACGGAGCGCGAGGGCAAAGCCAAATTCAACACCGACACCGGCCTCTGGATCGAGCGGCTGACGGTGGACTGCCCGCCGCCGGGCGCGGCCGCCGCCATGGATGGCACCGGCATGACCAACCAGCCGACGGTTCGTCCGGGCCGGCGGCGCGGGGGCGCACCCGAGGTTGCGCGCTCAGATTGCAACACCATTTCCCTCGTGTGCCGCGCCGCCGATCTCTCGCATGTCGCGCCGGACGCGAACGGCAATTTTGCCTACTTGCTTCAGGAGCAGTTAAAGGCCAGCCCGCTGCTCTCCACGAATTCGCAGGTCGTGGGCAACATTTCCCCGCTGGAGCGGGACACCGTGACCTTGCAGGCGGTGATCTTTCCCAAGCGCTCCATCAAGCCCTGACCTTATGGCCTGGATTAAACGCAATCTCATCCTGGTGGTCAGCGGCGTGGTCGCGCTCGTGCTGCTCGGGTTGGGCGGTTATTACCTCTACTCGGCCGATCAGAAAAATCAGCAGATTGACACGGACATCAACACCACCAAGGCGGAAATCCAGCGGATGTTCGAGAAGCCCGTCACGCCCACGGCGGACAATCTCAAGCTCGCCAAGCAGGAGTCGGTGAAGCTGAATTCATTCGTGGCCGAGGCCAAGAAGCTCTTTCCTGGCACGCCGCCGCCGACGGAAGCACTCACCTCGCCGAGTTTCAAATCGCTGCTGGCCAATACCATTACCGAGCTGCACCGGCAGGCTTCACTGGTACCCACGCGGCTCGAATCGAACGGGCCGTTGCTCTACTACTTCACATTTGAGGCGCATCGGCTGGCCTTAAATCTGCCAGCCGAAAGCCTGCGCCCGCTCTACGAACGGCTGAACGAGGTGCAGTTCATCTCCGAAGTGCTGTTCAAGTCGCGCATCAACCGCCTCGTGAGCATGAAACGCGCGGCGGTGCTCGGCGAGCGTCCGGTCGGTGGCCCGCAGGCTCCCGGCGGCGGCAATGATTACCTCTCCGCCTCAGTCCGTGTGGACCAGGAGACGGGCATGGCACTCTGGCCTTATGAAGTCGTGTTTGATTGTTTCACCCCTGAACTCGCGGCGGCGCTCGCCGGATTGCAGGGCGGAAAATACGGCGTGCTGATCAAGTCCGTGGATGTCCGGCCCGCGGACGAAACGCTCTTCACGCCCGGCGTGCGCCCGCCCCCTGGACAAAACTCGCCCCCTGGACAGCCGCCGCAACGCGTTCGCCTTCCGGGTGCGAATGCACCGGGCAATCGCGGCCCGGCGGCTCCCGTCGTGGCGGCCGGACCGGGCTCTCCGTCCCTCGTGACCATCATTAACGAGCGGCTCGTTCGCGTGACCTTGAATTTGGAAATCATCAAGCCGGAAAGCGGTGGTTCCGGTGGGCCGGGCGGGCCCGGTGGCCCCATGCGCCGTGGCGGCGGCCCCGGTGGTCCCGGTGGTCGGCCTCCGGGTGGCCCCGGCGGTCCTGGAGGTGCGCAATGAAAGGTTTGGGCAACATCATCGGCCAGGTGAAACGCCATTGGGAGAAGGTGATCCTCGCGTTCGCGCTGCTCGGCCTCATCGGTGCCGTGGTCTATCTCAACTCCATGAAGTCTGAGGAAAGCGCCAAGATTGACGAGTACGAAAAAGGGGTGCTGCGCCCGAAAGTGAAACCGTACCCGACGCTCGATGTGAACATGCTTTCCAGTGCCATGCGCCAGGCCACGAACAATGCCAGCCTGAATTTTTCTCCGCCGCACAACCTGTTCAACCCGGTGAAGTGGCAGAAGCGCACCGCGACCGGCGTGCGCATCAAGGCCGAGACGGGCCTTGAACTCGGCATCCAAGCCGTGCAGATCGCGAAAAACACGCCGCTTTCCACCATCATCACGCTCGATGCCCCGAGCGGTTCCGGTGCGAACATGAGCGTAACCATGGAGGCGAACTCCACGAACTATTACCGCCAGCGCCTGCGCGCGTTCGTTTCCACAAACACCACTGACCGCGTGCATCGCGCTTCGCGCGCTTTTACACTTCGCGACTTCCGCCTTGGGACCGACGGCAGCGCCGAAGCGGACATTGAAGTAACCGTTGGAACGTCCACGAATGTTACCGTGACCGTGGCAAAGCCATTTACCCGCGTAGAGTCGTACAAATCTGATTTGTTTTATCCCCCTGAGAACCTGTCGCTCAAGGATCGCCGCGTGGGCGATACCCTCACCATAGCCGGTGAGGACTACATAATCGTTGCCATCAGCGCGAACGAAGTTGTAGTGTCCGCGCGCTCAAACGACAGACAAACGAAGATTCGGAACAATACTGGTCAGTAGCGTTTTGAAATAGCCTGAACATGACGACTCACGCCGCCCTCTCGTCTCTATGCCTGTCGGCCCTGCTGACGATTTCCCTGGTTCCCGCCCATGCGCAGGACGCGCCCGCCGTGGCCGCTGACGTCGCCGTGCGGATGCAGGAGAAAGTGATCCAGGCCCGCAACCGTCTCGCCGAGGCCAAGGTCGCCGAGATTCGCAAGGAGACGCTCGCCGCCTCCCAGCAATACAACAAGGCCCTCGAACTCGTGCAGGGCATCGGCACCAGCGCCGACGCCGAGCGCAACGAAGCCATCGCCGGACTTTCCCGCACCACGCTCCAGCTTGCCGACCAGTCCATGAAGCGCGGCGAATTTGATCAGGCGAAACTACAAATTGACCGGGTGCTCAAAGTGGATCCGGGCAACAAACTCGCCCGCGACATGCGCGCCGAGAACGAAAAGCTCACGCTCGAAAATCGCGGCCTCGTCCCCCACAAGGAAGCGCTCGACACCATCGTCACCACCGAGACCAACCGCATCGAAGCCGCCAAGCTCGTGCAGGACGGAAAACTTTATTACGAGACGGGCCGCATGAAGGAGGCCGATGAAGCCCTCCGCCGCGCGCTTCGCATCCAACCGGACAACCAGGGCGCCCACTACTACCTCGATCTCGTCAATGCCCGCACCTACGCCACCGAGGCCCGCCTGCGCGAAATCAACAGCAAGAAACTGCTCATGGAAGTTGAGCAGTCTTGGTCCGACCCAGTGAAGCGCGCCCAGCTTGATATTCCCAACGCCTACGCCCGGACCAATTTTGTTCACACCAGTGACAAGCGGCAGGCCATCTACCAGAAGCTCCGCACCATCCGCCTCGCCGAATGGGGGCCGATTGACAACCTTCCCCTCAGCGAAGTCATCCGTGCGGTCAGTGATGAGACGCGCCGCCGCGACATCGCCACGCCGGGCCGTGCGCCGGGCCTTAATTTCATCGTCAGCGGCAATGCCGATCCCGCCGGCGCGGCGGGGGCTGGCGGTGTGGACCCGAACGGGCTGCCCATCGCGCCCGACCCAGCCGGTTCGGATTTGAACGCCGTCCCGTTGCGCCTCGGCACCAAGCTCGCGGACCTCACGCTCGAAGAAGTGCTCAACATCATGGAGAAGATTGCGGAACGCCGCATCAAGTACTCCGTCGAGGACTGGGGCATTTTGATTTCTCCGAAAGCGCCCGAGCCGACGCCCTTGCACACCCGGTTCTTCCACGTTGATCCGAACACGTTCCAGCAAGGCTTGGCGAACGTGACCGCGTTCTCCTTTGGCGAAAGCCAGGGCGGAGGCGGTGGTGGTGGCGGTGGTGGTGGCGGTGGCCGTAACGGTGGTGGTGGCCGCAACGGCGGCGGCGGCGGTGGTGGCCGTAATGGTGGTGGCAATCAGGGTGGCGGTCAGAACGGCCAGGGTGGCCAAGGCCAGGGTGGCGGCGCGACCTACGCGAGTGTGTCCATCGCACCCGGTGGTGCTCAGGGCGGCAACCGTCAGGGTGGCGGTGCGGCGGGCGGCGCGGCGGGTGCAGCCGGTCAGCAGGCGACGGCGGGCGGCATCCAGTTTCTCACGGAAGTGACGCCTTCGGCGGTGGTCATTCCGGTGGTGCAGAATTTCTTCCTCACGGCCGGCGTGACTTTGAACGAACCCGGCAAGGCCGTGTTCTACAACGACAAGCTCGGCATGTTGATGGTGCGCGCCACGCTCAACGATCTCGACATGATCGAGAAGGCCATGCAAATCCTGAACATGACGCCGCCGCAGCTCACCATTCGCGCCAAGTTCATGGAAGTGAACCAGGACGACAACCGCGCGCTCGGCTTCGACTGGTATCTCGGCAACATTTCGATGGGCGGCGGCAAGGCTGGCGCGCAGGGTGGCACGGCCCCCACGCTCTTGGGCAATGGTATCCCCGGCATCCCCGGCGGGCCGTTCCCGAATCCTTCCGTGCCGATTCTTCCGGCGGCGACGGATCAGCTCGTGACCGGCGGCTTGCGCAACTCCGCCCCTGCGCTGGCGACTTTGACTGGCATTCTCACCGACCCGCAGTTCCGTGTGGTCGTGCGTGCGCTGGAGCAGCGCGGTGCATCTGATCTCTTGAGCGCGCCGGAAGTTACCACCTGGAGCGGACGCCAGGCGCAGATCAAAGTGGTGGACATCCAATACATCGTCACGGAACTCGAGACCGACCAACAGGCTGCGGGTGCAAATGACAACGCGACTGTGGGTGGCGGTGGCAGAGGCGGTGGCATTGGTTCCACTATCTTGCCGATTGCTGAACCTTTTGAACTCGGACCAGTACTGGACGTCGTGCCATACGTAAATGCTGATGGATACACGATCACCATGACCATCCTTCCCACTCTGAAAGAATTTCTGGGCTACGATGATCCGGGTATCTTCGTGGCTCAGATTCAAGGTGCTTCTGCCACTGGCGGACAGCAGGATGCATTGACTCAACCCATCCCCCTGCCCAAGTTCCGCCTCCGGCAAGTCGCCACGACCGCGATGGTCTGGGACGGCCAGACGGTCGTGCTCGGCGGATTGATTTCGGAGAAGGTTCAGAAGCAGAAGGACAAAGTGCCGATCCTGGGTGATCTCCCCTTGCTCGGTCGCTTCTTCCGCAGCGAATCCAGCTCTTCGAGCAAGAAGAACCTAGTCATATTTGTCACACCCAGGCTGATTGACCCGGCGGGCAACCCGCTGCATTCGGAAGAGGAGATGCCGTTCGCGCAGCACTCCGTTCCGCCGCAGCGTGCCGTCAGCCAATAAGCGGCCCACTCGTTGTTCGAGCGAGCCGCGTTTGCCATGCAAACCACGCCACAGCCTAAATCGGCCCGGCTGCTGATTGTTGATGGACACGCGTACGCCTACCGCGCGTTCCACGCCATCCGCGCGCTGAACGCGCCCGACGGCTCGCCCACGAACGCCATCTACGGCTTCATCAAGATGCTTGCCAAGATGCACCCGGCCGTGCGGCCCACGCACCAGTGCGTGGTGTGGGACGGCGGGTTAAGTGCTGAACGCATGACCGCGCTGCCCGAATACAAAAGCCAGCGCCCGCCCATGCCCGGCGATTTGGAGAAACAACTCTCCGAGATCGAAACGTATCTCGACGCCGCGCAGATTCCCTCCTTCGTGAACGACGGCGTGGAAGCCGACGACTGGATTGCCAGTCAGGCTGCGTGCGCCGCGTCGTATGGCGTCGAGGTCGTGATCGCCAGTGCGGACAAAGATTTTCTCCAGCTCATCTCCCCGCGCATCGGCATGCTCAATCCGAACGACAAGACCGAAACCATCTGGGGCGCGGAACAGGTGCGGACGAAAACCGGCGTCGAGCCGGAACAGGTCGTGGACTGGTTGAGCCTGATCGGCGACGCGGTGGACAACATCGCGGGCGTCCCCGGCGTCGGCCCAAAGACCGCGACAGATTTGCTGAAACAGTTCGGGAGCATTGACCAGATTTACGCGCGGCTAGGCGAAGTGAAGTCCGAACGCATTCGCGCCAGCCTGCTCGCGACCGAGGCGGACGTGCGGCGGAACCAAAAGCTGATCCGTCTCCCGACCGATCTGCCGTGCGCTTTTGATTTGGACAGGCTCGCGGTGCGCCCCGGCGATCCGCAGAAGCTCGCGCCGCTCTTCGAGCGGTGGGGTTTCAAAACCATGCTGGCGCAACTGGAGTCTGCGCACGCGCTGCAAAAGGAATTGCTGTGAACAAGTTTGGCCAATCAATGACAACGGCACCGACCGCGATTTTCCACCGCACCAGCGGCCCGGAAACGAACAATTCGTGGACAAAGAAACTTCGCGTGGTAAATAGTCCGCCACCTATGTCACCAGCGTTGCGCGTGCGAAAGTGCTTTGTCCTTGCGGGACTTCTGTGCGCCATTCTGTGTGCATTTCCTGCGCTCGTTTTCGCCCAGTCCAACGGCTTGCAGGGCGGCGACGTTTCCTTCTCCGGCGGATTGAACACCGATCAGACTATGCCGGCGGCGGCGTTCGGCGCGACGGGCGGATTTGTGCTGTGGCAGGACCCGATCTCCGACCCGTTTGGCCTCGGCGTGAGCTTGCGGCGCTTGAATGCGGCGCTGGCCCCGGAAGGTTCTGCGCTCCGCGTGAACCAGACCATTCCGCTCGATCAGTCGCGTCCGAAAGTGGCGATGTTCGCTGATGGTGGCGCGTTGAGTGCCTGGCAGAGCGGTCGCTCGGGATTCCAAAATGTCTTTGCGCGCGTCATCGCCGCTGACGGCACGTTTCCGGCGAAAGAAATTCTCGTGAACAATCCGGCGCTGAAACTGAGCCACACGTACGTCACGAACTGGACGCTCATCCACAACAACAAGGCGCGCGTCATCAAGCAACTGGTCAAGGAGAGCGTGCTGGTCAAGCAGGAGTTCAACGCCAATCCCTCGGTCGCGGTCTTGGGCGACGGCAGCGCGGTTATCGCGTGGAGCAGCAGCCGGAAATACCAAACGAACACCTATGGATTGCGTGAAGTTCTGAGCACGAAAGAAATCTGGCAGAACGGCGGCCTCGTGGACATCCAGGTGATCACCAATCGCACGCGCATCCCGCTCATCATCAAAATTGCCGGGATGCAGGACGTGTATGCCCAGCGCGTCTCGGCGGCGGGCGCAAAAATCGGCGGCGAATTCCGCGTCAATGAGTTCACGGAATTTAACCAGCGCGAAGCGGCGCTTGCCCCGCTGGTGGGCGGCGGCTTCGTGGCGGTGTGGGTCTCCGAACAACAGCGCGCGAACAACGCCTCGGATATTTACGCGCGAATCTTTCAGGCGGACGGCAGCGCCAGTGCCGAGTTCTGCGTGAGCAGCGGGGCCACGCGTCCGTGCGGCGCTCCGGCGGTGGCGGGCACGCCCGGCGGCGGCTTTACCGTGACGTGGGTGCAGCACGCGTTGCAGCGCACAAACGGCATGGACATTTTCGCGCGCGCGTTTGACGCGGCGGGCGTGGCGGCGGGCGAGGCCTTCGAGGTCAACACCTTCACCTACGGCGATCAATTTTCACCTTCCATCGCCTCGCTGGGCACGCAGCAGTTGCTGGTGTGGTCGAGCATGGGGCAGGACGGATCGTGGGAAGGCGTGTTTGCCCAGGCGCTGAACGGCGCGACGAAAATTGGCGACGAGTTCCGCGTCAACGAGGCGCGGGCCTTGAGCCAGAAGCATCCGCAAGTGGTGAGCGATGGCGCGGGCCGCGCGCTGATCCTGTGGTCGGGCTACAGCGCGGGCGGCAGCGGTTTTGATGTGAACGGACGGACCTACGTGGCGCCCTAGGCGCGATTGATATGTTGCGTAACTGGAAAAAAATTCTGACCGGCGCGGCGCTGCTCGCGGCGACGCCAACGCTTCTGGGCTTCAGCCTGCTCGGACCCGGCGGCGGCGAGGGCGTGGCCGCGAAGTTGTGGCAACTGCCGGCCGCCAACGACAACTGGGACATCGGCTACAACCGGGCCAGCGACATTGGCGCGCCGTGTAATTTCGGCGAGTTCTATCGCTGGAACACGCCCGTCATCACCTACGCCTTCGACTCCTCGTTCGTCACCTACTTCGGCCCGGCGGGCATGAAGGCGATTGACGCGGCCATGCGTGTGCTGAACGAAGTTCCGCACGTCAACCGGATGTCCGCCGACTTGGGTGAGTTTCCGCTCAACTCCGTGCACATTCACGACGAGGCGGCGCAACTGGGTCT
Source organism: Pedosphaera sp. (assembly GCA_031380445.1). Taxonomy (GTDB): domain Bacteria; phylum Verrucomicrobiota; class Verrucomicrobiia; order Limisphaerales; family SIBH01; genus JANNGC01. The sequence goes on along the minus strand of JANNGC010000675.1, from coordinate 8,906 downwards.
CATTGATCTAAAGTCGTTGGCCTTGCAATTGTTGACGGAGGAAATTGGGCTGACCGATCCCATTCGTTGGAACTACGCCATCCGTCGCCGGATTAACATCACGCCGTCGAACAACGGCATCTACGACATCACGCGGTTCAATTTTGATCCGGTCACGATCACGCCCTCCAGCTACGTGAACGGGACGCTCTGGACGTATCAGATTTCCGAGAGCATTCCGGCCCGGGTTTCTGACGCAGTGGAACTCCCCTCGTTGCAGGTCAACGAAGCGATTAACTATCCCGTGTCGGCGCTTTCCCAGTTGCCGATTTTCTCCGGTTACTATTTCACCAGCCTGACCCGGGATGATGTGGGCGGCATCCGTTACCTGCTGAACTCGCGCAACGTGGCGGCGGAGACGCTGCTGCCCGACGTGACGGCGAGTGGCGGCGTGTTCAGCCCCTTCCTCGGCACGAACACCCTGACCAACGCCATCGGCGGCGGCACGGGGACGAACGCCTCGGCGGGCCTGCGCGGCGGCGTGGGCAAACTGACCTTCCGCAAAGTGCTCGCCTACCAGAATCCCTTCAAACAGGTGCGGTTCACCTACCGCGACCAGTTCATCACGACCAACGGAGTGAACCTGAAGCAGACCGTGACGCGCTTGCTGACCGCGCCGGACATCACGTTTGCGGCGGATGATGTTTTTCCGGTGATTGCCGTGCGCACGGACACCTCGGGCTGGATCAACAATGAGACTCTGAACGGAATTTCTCCGCGCGGCGGCCCGGGGGTGATCGCGCCGCCCATTGTTATCACCTTTGCCAACGCGCCCCGGCTGCTGCGCAACATCACGCCGTTTTTTGTTACCGAGCCGTTTATCACCGACCCCAACTCACGCAGCAATTTGCTGCTCGGCCCGGTTCTCGCCTCGTTTGACGGGACGACGAACGAGCCGGTCATTTTTCCGATTCCGCTGGGCCTGACCGTCCGGGGGATTCGGGCTCTTGCCGAAGGGAACCAGCCATGAACGAGCCGCGCCGTGTGAACATTATGAAGCGTTTCTCGATGGTGCTGGTGCTGGCCGTGGGTGCGGTGACCTCGCTCCGCGCGGCGGCTCCTGCGCCGGTGCCGCCGTTCTACATCAACGAAACCCCCATCGCGCCGCCCACGCTGCCGCCGCGGGTGGACGCCGCCATTTTCATCAACCGCAGCCTGTTCAGTGTGCAGAGCAATCCGCTCATCCCCACGCTTGTCCCCACGGCGTGGGAGGCGCAGAGCGTGCAGTTCTGGACGAACGCAGGCGTGATGATCGGCCAGCCGGGGCTGCGCCTGGATTACACGCCGAACCCCGCGCACCTGACCTTGGCGCAGCGGAGAAAGCGGGGCGGGCTGTCCCCGCAGGCCGCCGCAGCCTTCGAGAACAGCGGCGAAATTTCCGTGGCCAGCACGCTGACCATCCATGCCAAGCGGCTGATCAACTCCGGAATCATCTCCGGCGACGTGAATGCGCGGATGCGCTTCTTCGGTGACTCCGGCTTGGTGGACTTTTCGCGCGGCGCGGTGCGGGTCGGTGATCTGGATCAGCCGGACTGCGTGTCGCCGAGCAACTTCTTTTTTGGCCCGTTTCTTTTGTTTGGTGCGGATCCGGCGGTCAGCTACCGCTACATCAGTTCCGGCACCGGCGGATTTGTGAACACGAACCGCACGCCGCTCAACCTGAGCAACCTCTTCACGGGCGTCCCGGACATTTTCACCACCGGGCTGACTAACGGGCCGCGTTTCTCGACGCCCTCGACGCTGATTCCTCCCTCGCAATACGTTTTGCTCCAGTCGCCGTTCCTCGGGTTTCCTGCGACCAACCGGATCACGAACATCGTCACCGATCTGGCCAACTGCGGCGCGTATGAATCCTTCGTCCACATCCGCACCAACGCGTTTGGCCGCGACATTTCCGTCGTGTTCGTGCCGACCAACGGTTCGAGCGTGAACGTGTCGGTGGGCGTGGCCTTCCCGACCAACAACAGCTTTTTCTTTGGCGGCAACGATCCCATCGTGGAGTTCCGCGCGGCGACGCTGGACGTGATCACGCAATTGCCCAAGACGACCGCCATCACCTTCCGGGACGGGGGCGCGAACATCTTCCGCGGCCGCGACTGCGAGTTTGACCAGTCTGATGCGCCGAACGCGGTGCTCACCTCGGACCTGTTCTACAATCCGAACTTCGTGACCAATCTCGTGTTCGACTACGCCTACACCGTGGCCCAGGCGCATGTGGGGAACACCAACCTCTTCACCTTCACCAACCAGCCCACGCTCTTCACGCAGCTTGGCCGGTCCCCGGCGGCGAGCGACCCGACGAATTATCCCGGTCGGATTGAGATTGCCGCAAATACGCTGGACCTGACGCAAGCCCGCTTGCGCGCAGAGAACGGCATCTTCATCCGCGCCACCAATCTGGTGGGCAACGACCAGGCGTTTCTCGATGCGCCCTTCGTGAGCTTTGATGTGGGGACGACCAACCACACGCTCGTCATCTCAAACATGCTGGTGCCCACGGTCAGCCGCGTGTCGGCGGACTTCAACTCGTGGAGCGGCTCGTGGTCGGTGCAGGCCACAAACGGCGCGACCATCGAGACCTTGAGCTACAACGTGCTCGTCCTCGGCGCGTGCGTGACCGCCGAGTCGCCGACCATCGTGCATCGTTTCCACCTGAGCGGAACCAACCTCGTCATCGCGGACGACCTCGCCATCAACGCCTCGCTGGTGCTGAAGGGCAAGGCGCTGACCATCGCGGATGAGGCGAATCTGAACCTGCCGCGCGGCGCGAACATTGCGTTCACCAATCTGCCGGGCGTGGTCAGCTTCACGAATTTCGGTTCGCTCAATGTGCCGAACGGCGCCTACTTCGGAATTTTTGAGGAAGGCTACGTGCAGAAGCCGCAGACGCGCGCGCAGCAGCTCTCGAAGCTGCCGCAGCCGCCGCGCCTCGTGACGTATGACAACGTGATTAATCACGGCACTATCTCCGCCGCCTCGACCAAAGCCCGCGCGAAGATTGTGGAGAGTTCCGGCACGCTCTTGGAACCGGCCGTCATCCGGGGCAGCAACGGCACCGTCTCGCTCAACGGCGGCGCGCTCGTCCTGAGCAACACGGTGATCCAGGCGCAAACTGAGCTGCGTCTGACGGCGGGCCATTTGCTCGCGACGCATTCTGATCTCAGCGCGGGCACGACCGCCGGTCTCTTCGGCAGTTTCCTGCCGGGCGCGCTGATCATTGACGCGACAAACTCGCTCACCGATGGCGGCATTGATGCGAACAACGTCTGGCGTGTGACCGGCGGAGTGCGGATGACGCGCCGTCCGACGGCGCCCGGCAATTTGCTCGGGACGCGTTTGGAATCGCGCTCAGGCACCTTCGTGCAGAACATCCACACGTGGGCGGGTCAGAATCGCGAAGCGACCGTGGCTGGTTACTCAAACAACCTCGCGCTGGGCCGGCTGGTGCTGGATGGCGTGCTGCTGAACCGCTTCCGTTTCCGCAGCACCACGGTGAGCAACGCGCTTTACGTGGATTATCTGGAACTGCGCACGAACGGGGTGGCCAACAGTCGCGCGGCTGACTACACGGGTTCTTTTGCCATCGATCCTGACTTTACGATTTATTTCGCCGACTCGAACCTTGATCCCATCGCCCTGTCCGGGCTGGGCGGCGGGCGCATCAAATGGGTGAGCAGCTATGCCGGGGCGCAGAGCGGCACGAATCTGCTCTACCCGAACGGTATCACCTACACGTTCAACGCCGCTTTGGTGCGGAGCTTCGACTTCGACAGTGATGGTGACAATGTGCTGAACGGACTGGATTGCACGCCCATCCCGGTGCCGGGTGTTGACACCTTCGGCCAGCTCTGTCCCGCGCCTGCACCTTTCGCTGCGTCGTCGGCCAAGGCTCTGGGCGGAGCGGAATTCAATTTGCAAATCGCGCTCGCGCCCGGTGGCGGCGACGTGGTGCTGAAGTGGGACGCCCCCGCGCACTCGGCCAACACGGTCGAGTTCACCGAGTCCCTCGCGGGCGCGACGTGGCAGACCCTGACGAATTTTATCAACGGCCCGGCGGATCAGCCGGTGACGGTGCGGGACGCGGCGGGAGCTCCGGCCCGCGTTTATCGCGTCCGCGTGGACGCAGGCAAACCGTGAGGCGGGCTTTGGCCCCCGGCGGAACGTGCCCCGGCTGTTGAACCCAAACGGCCCAGGAGGGCGCGGCGGCGAAGGATCACTCGCCCCGACGCACCCTTGGTCAAACTGGACGTGCGCATTCACATGAAACTGTTTCGTTGGCTGATGGCGGGAGTGCTGGTGATTCTCCTGGCCGCGCTGGTTCTCACGAGGACTGGACGAGTCCAGCCCGTGCAATCGCCCACCGCAGCCCCGGCGTCTGTCGCCGTGGTTCCGCTGAACACCGCCGTGCCCGGCGTCAAGTCACCGTCGGCTGCCGAAGCGGCCAAGACGGAACTCGCTTCCACCCGCCCGTCGCCAACCCCGTTCGAGGCTTGGGCGCGCGAATTTGTTTCCGCCGCGCCGCCGCAGCGGGCGGCCTTGCTGGCGCAGGGTGAGGAAATGGCCCGCGCGCGGCGCGTGGAGATGGCCTCGCTAATCCGCAAAAATCCTGAGCAGGCGATCCAGCAGGCGCTCCCTTACGACTTGCGCGGCCAGTTGCCCGAGTCCATCCAGCAACAGATCGAACAGCCGGTGCGCGGTCGCGGCAACCTCAAGGTCATGGGCGCGGTGCCGCTGGGCGCGGCCCAGTCCGGCTTCGAGTCGGTGCGGCGTGAACTCGAGGTGAAGGGGAAGAAATACAAGGCCTACACCTACGGTTCACGCCGCCATCTCAAGACCCAGAACGGGTTGAACTTTCATGGCATCGCGGTGGGGCCGGAAATGGTCTTCGCGCCGGAGCCGGTGGAACCCATCTCCCCTGCGGAAGCGGCCTCGCTCCTGGGCACGACCAAGTCTGATCCCATTTGCAGCGTGACCGGCGGCGACTCCAGCGCGTATGGCGAGGAAACCTGGGGCCTGCTCGGTGACAAGGTGATCCGCTTCTGCAATCAGGGCCATGTCGCGCGTTTCAACCAGCAGTTGCAACTCGCGGAGCGCCGGCTGGCCGGTGACGACGGCGGTTCGGCGGGCTATCCCACGAATGTTCCGCCGGGCACCGAAGTGAACTCGACTCAGGGCGCGAAGGACGTGCTCTTCATCCGCCTGCGTTTCCCGGATGACCCGACCGATCCGATTTCCGAGTCCGCCGCCTACGCGATGATGAACAGCGTGAACCAGTTTTACGTGAACAGCTCGTACAACACGCTGACCATGAACCCGACGGTGACGCCGCTCGTCACCGTCACGCATCCGAAGGAATGGTATGCGGATGTGGGCGGCGAGTTTCAGCTTTTGACCGACGGACGTGAAGCGGCGCGGCTCGCGGGCTATGATTTTCGTGATTACGATCTGGACGCGCTGGCCTTCACCACGGTGCGCGGATTTGATTTCGGCGGACTGGCCTTCGTGGGCGCGCGCGGCGTGTGGCTGCAAAGTTTTTCGGCGGGCGTGGCCGCGCATGAGTTCGGGCACAACCTCGGTCTGTTGCACGCGAACTACTGGCAGACGGGTGGCGCGGCCGGACCGCCGAATCCGAATGCGCCCGGTGCGAACTTTCCGATTGATCCGACCAGCCAGGTGTTTCGCGAGGACGTGAACGCGCCGGGCGACACCAGCACGCTGCCGGACAATCCGCCGGGCGACATCGAGTATGGCGATCCGTTCGACACGATGGGCAGCGCGGGGGCGGGCATCTTCCAGTTCAGCGCGCACATGAAGTGGCAGTTGAGTTGGCTGGCCGAGCGTTATGTGCGGACGATCACGCGGAGCGAGACCAACCGGCTGTATTCCTTTGACGCGCCGCTGCAATCCACCGGACGCCTCTACGCCCTTCGCATCCAGAAAGATTTCGAGCGCACCTACTGGCTCGATCACCGCTCGCTCTGGACGGCGAATCCCTGGCAGTCGCGCGGCGTGGAACTGCATTGGAACGACTGGTCGGGCACGGCCGGCACCTCGCAACTGGTGGACAGCACGCCCGGTTCCCCGAGCGGTAAAGAAGACGCCGCCATCGTGGTGGGCCGCACCTATGCCGATCCGCAGAACGCCATGTTCATCACGCCCGTGGCCAAGGGCGGCAGCGGGCTGGACGAATACATTGACGTGGTGGTGAACCTCGGCAGCGATCCGGCGAATGTCGCGCCGACCGTCGCGCTCTCGGCGGATGTCACGAGCATTCCCGTCGGCGGCACGGTGGCGTTCAACATGAGCGCCTCGGACGCGAACGGCGACAGCGTGGCCTACCATTGGGATTTCGGGGACAACACTTTCGGGATCAATGCCTCCTCGGTCTCGCATCAGTTTGGCGCGGAGGGCAAGTATGTGGTGCGCTGTGAAGTCTCCGACATGAAGGGCGGCGTGGGCAGCGCCTGGGTCGTCATCACCGTCGGCACGCCGAACACTTACGTCATCACCGGCCAGTTGATTGATGACGTGGGCAATCCGCTGCCGAACTCGCGCGTTCACAACAGCGGCCAGGGCGGGGCCTACCGCGTCGGCTGGTCGGACAGCCAGGGCAGTTTCGCCATCGGCAACGTGCCGTCGGGCAACTACCACATCTACCCGTTCCAGTATGGCGCGAGGCCGCTGCGCTTTTTTGAAAACCCGGTGCAGGTCACGGCGAGCGACGTGGGCGGGCTGGACGCGATGCAGCAGTTGTTTTCGCAGGTCAGCATCACCGCGCTGAATGACGCCGAGGAAGGCACGCTCACGCCCGGCCAGTTCGAGATCAGCCGCACGGGCAGCACGGCCAATGACTTGCGCGTGTTCTACACCCGCACCGGCACGGCGGTCAGCGGCGTGAACCACGAGGTGCTCGCGCTCGTCACCATTCCCGCCGGCGCGGCCAGCACCATTTTGAACGTCACGCCTGTGGACAACGCCTTGGCGGACGGGCCGTTGAGCGTGACCGTGACCTTGCGGCTGGCCACCGTGCAGACGCAGATCGTGAACGTGGTCACCAACATCTCCGGCACGAACGTCGTCGTCACGCGGACGAACCGGACCACCTTCCCCGGCTGGGAAATGATCCCCGTCAACGGCCAGGTGACCTGGTTCCAGACCTACCCGATTGGCTACATTCTCGGACGCGCCGAGGCGACGCTGAACATTCAGGACGACGACATTTCTCTGGCTCCACCTCCGGTCGGAATTTTTGCCTTCGATGACACGGCGGTGGAAACCGGTGAGGACAGCGCGGAGCTGGTGGTGCTGCGCAATGGCAGCGTGGCGAACGATCTGACCGTCTATTACACCGTCGAGCCGGGGCCGCAATTTCCCGGCTCGGTCGAGGATTACATTCCCGTCAGCGGCCAAGTGACCATTCCTGCCGGTCAAGATTATGCCCTCATCCCGATCATCGCTCGCAACGATCTGTTCGTGGAAGGCAACGAAACTTTGGTCGTGCGGCTCACGCCCCGCCCGGAATACAGCGTCGGCGTGGCCACGGCGGAAGTGCTGCTGGTGGACGACGATCTGCCGGTCGTGACCGTCAACGCCACGGACGCCGTCGCTTCCGAGCCGAGCGCGAACACGGGCCGGTTCACCTTCACCCGCGCCGGAGATTTTTCCGGCAACTTGATCGTGAACTATCTCGTGACCGGCACGGCGACGAGCGGTGTGGACTACCAAGGGTTGCCGGGCCAGGTGACCATTCCCGCCGGACAGGTTTCCGTGAACGTAACGGTGACGCCGATTGAGGACGCCGTGAACGAGGGGCAGGAAACTGTGACCGTCTTCATCTCCGAGAGCGCGGTCTACAACATCGGGAATCCGAACGACGCCACTTTGTTCATCCAGGATAACGAACTGTCCACCGTGACGCTCGCGGTGACGGACGCCTCGGCGGGCGAACCTGCGAACCCCGGCACCTATACCCTGACCCGCACCGGGCCGACGGCCGCCTCGCTGGTCGTGAATTTCCTCGTCGGCGGCACGGCCATCGAGCAGGCGGACTACGGCAGCATTAGCACCAACGTCACCTTCGCCGCCGGCTCGGCCACGGCCACCATTGTCATCAACCCGGTCAATGAGAATTACCGCGAGACCGAGGAGACGGTGATCCTGACCTTGCAACCCGGGGCGAATTACAACCTCGGCGCGAATGTGAACGGCACGATCACGTTGAGCGATGACGACGGCTCGAACAAGCAGGCCGTGGGCTTCGTGCTCAAGAGCATGAACGTGCAGGAATCCGTCGGCACGGTGAACGTCCCGATCCGCACGAGCGTGGCCGACTCGGACATCCGCCCCGAGGCCGTGGTCCAGTGGCGCATCACCGGCGGCAGCGCGGTGCAGGGCGTGGATTATCTGCTGGCCAGCACGGGCCACATGGTCTTCCCCTCGAACGGCCCGCCGCCGAACCCGCCCCCGCCCGTGCCGGTCGTATATAGCTTTCCCGTGTCCGTGCTTAACCGGCCCGACGTGCAGCCCTCGCGCACGCTTATCGTCACGCTGTTCGATCCCGAGCTGATTCGCACCAACCTCGTGCGCAGCAACAACGTCGTCATCGGAACCAACCTTGTAGCCGTGCCGACCAACGCTTTCCTCGGCGCGCACCGCGTCTTCACCCTGACCATTGGCGACGACGACACGAACGTCGTGACCGTGGCTGCGACCACGCCGCTGGCCCGTGAGGCGGGCGCGGTGCCCGGGCAGTTCACGCTCACGCGCACTGGCCCGACCATCCGCGCCCTCACCGTCATCTACTCGCTCACCGGCACAGCCAGCGGACGCACGGATTACGCGCCGCTCGGCAACCAGATCGTCATTCC
>JANNGC010000666.1:0-8436 GCA_031380445.1 Pedosphaera sp. | reverse complement strand
CGGTCATAGTCCGTGCGCTGGCCGACGCGCGCGCTCTCGACGCTGTAACGCACGCGCGTCACGGGGGAGAACAGCGAGTCAATGGCGATGACGCCGATGGACTGGTCGGGCTTCTTGTTTTCGTCGCCCGGAAGGAAGCCGCGGCCAACCTTGACCGTGAGTTCCATTTCAAATTTCTTCTTCTTGTCGAGCGTGCAGATGACCTGGTCAGGGTTGACCAGCTCGATGTTCTGATTCAGCTCGATGTCGCCGGCGGTGACGACGCCTTCCTTGTTCACGGAGAGGAGCAGCGTCTGCTCGTCGCGGGAGTGGGCCTTGAACTTGACCTTCTTCAGGTTCAGCACGATGTCGGTCACGTCTTCGACCACGCCGTCCACGGTGGTGAACTCGTGCTGGGCGCCGTCAATCTTGACGGAGGTAATCGCCGCGCCTTCGAGCGAGCTGAGAAGCACGCGGCGCAGGGAGTTGCCAACGGTGTGGCCGTAGCCGGTTTCAAACGGCTCGGCGATGAACTTGGCAAAAGTGGGCGTGGCGTTTGACTCTTCTTTGGTCAACCGCTTCGGCATTTCAAAACGACCTAAACGAACGGGCATAGTTTCCTTTTCAACAGTTGTAATCTGACGCGCTCAGTTTGTATTCCCGCGGCTGGGTGCGTCCGTGTAACTGCTGTTGGAGCGACGTGACGTGGGAAGATTGAGAGTGAACAGCACTCCGTCATTCCCCCGCCCCGGCGCTCCGGTTCTTCTTAGCGGGAATAAAATTCGACGATGGTCTGCTCGTTCGCGATAGGCTTGATCTCCTCACGCGTCGGAACGCGCATGACCGTGGCCTTCATCGCCGTCTTGTCGAGCATCAGCCAGTCGGGGACGACGCGGCTGGTCGAGCTTTCCAGCGAACGGGTCGCCATCTGCTTCGAGGCCGTGGTGTCCTTGACTTCGATCACGTCGTTCACCTTGAGGGCGTAGGACGGAATGCTGACCTTGCGGCCGTTCACCCGGACGTGGCCGTGGCAAACCATCTGGCGGGCCTGGGCGCGGGTGTTACCGAAACCGATGTGGTAGACCACGTTGTCGAGGCGCGTCTCCAGAATCTGGAGCATGATCTCGCCCGTGACGCCACGGCGGCTGATCGCCTTCTCGTACACGCCACGGAACTGCTTCTCCATCAGTCCGTAGTAGTAGCGCATCTTCTGCTTCTCGAGCAGACCGAGGCCGTAGTCCGTCACCTTGCGGCGACCGGACTTGGGGCCGTGCATGCCGGGACCGTAGTCGCGGCGTTCGAGATATTTCGACGGGCCGAAAATGGGCAGACCAAAACGGCGGCTGATGCGGAGACGAGGACCTGTGTAACGAGCCATGTGTTATGAAAGTTGAATTGAAAGTTGAGAACTACACGCGGCGTTGCTTGCGCGGGCGGCAGCCGTTATGGGGAACGGGTGTCACGTCCTTGATGGTCGTGATTTCCAAGCCGATGGCCTGAAGCGCACGAATCGCGGACTCACGGCCCGAGCCAGGACCCTTCACGCGGATTTCCACTTCACGCATGCCGTGGGACATCGCCTGACGGGCGGCGTCCTGCGCAACCTGCTGCGCGGCGAAGGCCGTGCTCTTGCGCGAGCCTTTGAAGCCAACGCGACCGGCGCTGGACCAGCCGAGCACGTTGCCCTGCATGTCCGTGATGGAAACTTGGGTGTTGTTGAACGTGGCCAGAATGTTCGCCACGCCGGTGATGATGTTCTTCGCGCCCTTGACCTTGACGATCTTCTTCGCGTTCGGATCTTCACCGAGCAGTTCGGCGGCGGTAGGAGCCGCGACGTTCGGAGGCGCGCCATCCGCAGGGGCCACGGCACCAGCCGCAGCGGCGGCATCAGCCTTCTTGCCCTTCGCAGGAGCGGCTTCGCCAGCCGCAGCCTTGGCCGGCTTTTCGACGCCGTCCTTCTTCGCTGCGGGCTTTTTCTTGGTCTCGTCCGCCTTCTTAGTTTCTTCAGCCATGATGTTCAGTAAAAGTTAATCGTTCAGAGTCGCGCTCAATCCGGGTCTAGGTGACACCGGCCTTGGCAGTTGGGCTGCGCTGCACACCGACCGTCTTGCGCGGCCCCTTGCGGGTCCGGGCGTTGGTCGAGGTGCGCTGACCGCGCACGGGCAGGCTGCGGAGATGGCGGATGCCACGGTAGCACTTGATGCCCTGCAAGCGTTTGAGATTCATGCCCAGTTCGCGGCGGAGGTCGCCTTCGATGACATACTTCCCTTCCTGAATCGCGTGAACGATCTTGGAGAGCTGGGATTCGTCGAGGTTTTTCGCGCGAATGCTCGGGTCAATGCCGGCCACCTTGAGGATGTCGAGGGCGTTCTTCGGGCCGATGCCGAAAATGTAGCGGAGCGAAATATCAATGCGCTTCTCGCCGGGGATTTCTACACCAATGATGCGTGCCATGTTGCTTGGATGAGTGGGTTAAAAGTTGGACTAGCCCTGCCGCTGCTTGTGGCGGCGGTTGGTGCAAATCACCCGGATGACGCCTTCGCGTTTGATGATTTTGCAATTTTCGCAAAGTTTTTTGACTGACGCGCGAACTTTCATTTTTTTCTTTCTTCTAAAACGATCCGGCCTTTCGAGAAATCGAAAGGCGACATTTCCAAATTCACTTTATCGCCCGGCTTCAAACCGGCGGCCTCTTCCCGCCGCCGTGACGAAACATGGCCCAGCAACCGGTGCCCATTTGCCAGTTCCACCCGGAACAGCGTCGCCTCGCGCAGCACTTCAATCAGTGCGCCTTCAATGCGAATGACATCTTCTCCCGGCACGCAAATGAATAAAAATTCCCCGTTCTAGGAACGGGGAGGCGGAAGATAGGCAAACACTTTTTCCCGTGCAACAGGTTTTTCGGCAATCTTTGCATCCGCAGCCCGATCATCCCGCATCATGTTGCTCCCACGCAGAAATCAGTAGCTGATGCGATAAAACCTGTAGGCATTGGTCGTAAGCAGGTTGGTGAAAGTGAGATTGGTGGTCAAGGCCGTGAACTGCGTGGCCACCTGCCAGTTCGTCAAGTTGACGCTGCGCTCGACGGTGTAGCTGATGCCAGGCACGGCGGCCCAGCGGAAGAAATTGGTCTTCGATTGGACGAGCACGGGGCGCGGGACTTCCACGGTATTCGTGAGCGTGTGGTGAATGCGGAAGTCCTTCATCACCGCCATGTGCTGGGCGAGGCCGGAGTCCCCGATTAGCACATTGGTCACGGCACTGAGCGGCGAGAACACGCGCGAATCGAAGACGAGACCGTTCGCAAAACTTTGCGCGCCGATGACAACGGGCGTGATGTTCGTGGTGAAATTGGCACTGGTCAGCACCTGATCATACGGCTCATCACGCCCGTTGTTGGTGTTCGTGTTGCCTAACTGATCCGCCGGGACGGGCGTGGCGCTGAGGAACGTGCGGAACGTGGTCATGGCCGCCTCCGCGTAGCTGTAGATGTTCATGTCGCCCGCAAGCACGATCCAGGCGTTGGGGGGAAAGTTCGACTGGATCAAATTTTTCAACGCCGTGGCCTGCAACGCTCGCACGCTCGCGTCACTGCTGCTCGCCTTCAGATGCACGCTCACCACGTAGAGGTCGTTCGAGCCGGGCACATCGATCCGCGCCCAAGCGAAGCCACGATTGGAAATCTGCGCGTCGGGCCAGCTTCCGGAGGCGACGAACGGATACCGGCTGATCACGCCGTTTGGAATCTGGTAGGCCGCGTTGGTCTCGCGAATGAAGTGGAAATTCGTGCCGAACGCCGTGTCCACGAACGAGCGGATCTGCGCCGGGGTCTCGCTGAGATAGTTGAACTCCTGGATGGCGATGATGTCCGGCTTCAGCCCCTGAAAAATGCGGATGGCGAAGTCCTCATACTGCTGCGCCCCGCCCGTGACGTTCGCGGCCATCACGCGCACGACCGTGTTGGTCGGGGTGAAAATGGTGCGCTGCGCCGCGCGCGCGCCGCTGGTGAAGATCGCGAGCGCCGCGCTCAAAAAAAGCGCGCGCGTCCAAAATGAAAAGTGGGAACTGACCTGGGTTCTGGTCACAGCGGCGAATATCGCGCAAAGCCCGCGCGGCGCAACGAGGGATTTAGCGCCGGCGCTGAATGGGCGGAGGCATCCATCAATGTTTTTTGTCGTGCGACGATAAAACAAGCCCGCGAAGAGCGGGCGGCCGTGAGATACACGAAGCTGAGACAGCGCCCGAAGTTTCCACGCACCGCGCGGCGCGGCGCGACTTCTCGCAGCGCGAGAAGTTCCACCTACCTCTGCCCTATGCCTCGATCCCGTAGCCCTTGATCTTGTTGTAGAGCGTCTGGCGGCCGATGCCGAGGCGCTTGGCAGTCTCAAGCTTGTTGCCGCGCGTGTCCTTGAGCATCTGCACGATGGTGTTGCGTTCCATCGCCTCCATGAGCGTGAGGCTGCTGGCCGCGGCCTGCGCAGCGGGCGTCTCGACGGCTTGAATGGCGAGGTTTTCTTCCTCGATCACTTTGCCATCAGCCATGAGCACGGCGCGCTGCACCTCGTTCTGGAGCTGGCGCACGTTGCCCGGCCAGTCGTAGCGGTGAATCATGTCGGCGGCGCCGGGCGAGAAGCCAGCGATGACACGATTGGCCTGCGCGGCGAAACGTTTCAGAAACGCCGTGGCGAGCGGCACAATGTCCTCGCGGCGGTCGCGCAGCGGCGGGAGAAAAACGGAGATTGCGCTGATGCGGTAGAACAAATCCTCGCGCAACTTGCCGTCCTTGATCGCTTCCTGCGGCACGCGGTTCGTGGCGGCGATCACGCGGCAATCAATCTTGTAACTGTTCTTGCCTCCGACGGGGCGAACTTCCTTTTCCTGAAGCACGCGCAGCAGTTTGCTCTGCGTGTCGATGGGCATTTCGGAAAGTTCGTCCAGCATCAGCGTGCCGCCTTCCGCCTGACGGAAGAGACCTTCGCGATCCGCTTGCGCGCCGGTGAACGCGCCTTTGGTCGAGCCGAACAGTTCGCTTTCGATCAGTTCGCGCGGCAGCGCGGCGCAGTTAACCTTGATGTTCGGCCCCTGTTTGCGCGGACTGAGCAAGTGGATCAAATCCGCGATGACTTCCTTGCCCGTACCGCTTTCGCCGGTGATGAGAATGGAAACATCGCTCGGCGCCACGCGCTCAATGGTGCGGACGACATTCTTCATGGCCGCGCTCTGGAAGACGGGCGCGGCCCCACCGGTCATGGTCGAGATCGCGCGCCGCAGCGCGCTGTTCTCGTCGTTCATCTGCTTGTGCTCCAGGGCGCGCTCGACCTGAAGTTTGAGCGTGGGACCGTCAATCGGCTTCTGCTGAAAATAATACGCGCCGCGCTTGGTGGCTTCGACGGCAGCATCAATGGTTCCGTGACCGGTCAGCACAATGACCACCGCTTCCGGCCACGTCTTCTTCAACTGCGGGAGCAGCGTGAGTCCGTCGGCGTCGGGGAGTTTCAAGTCGAGCAGCACCACGTCGGGCTGCGCGCCGCCATAAAAAGATTTGAGCGCCGCGCCATCGGCGACCTCGGTCACTTCGTAGCCGATGCCTTCGAGATAAATTTTGACGAACTCACGGATGACGGCTTCGTCGTCCACGATCATGACTTTTGGCTTCATACTTTTTTGCGCTTTCCAGCGCAGGCGCGGATCAAAGTTTGGAACAATCGCAAATGCTCCTCATGCCGTGCGAACAGGCGCTCGGGATGGAACTGCACCGCCAGAAAATACGGCAGCGACTTCGCGGCCTCCGCTTTCAACTCGATGGCCTCAATCACTCCGTCGTGGCTGCGGGCCGTCACGGCAAACGGCTCCGCCAGCTTGTCTATGGCCTGATGATGCGAACTGTTCACCCCCAGCGTCTGATTGCGCGCAATACTGGCGATGAGGGAATCGCGCGTCAATTCCGCATCATGCACGATGTCGTTCTTGCGGTCGCTGCGGCGGTGTTCGATGGCCCCGGGGATTTGCAGCGGAATGTCCACGATGAGCGTGCCGCCAAAGGCGACGTTGAGCAGTTGCAGCCCGCGGCAAATTCCGAAGATCGGCTTGCGCTGGCGGAACACTTCTTCCACGACCATCAGCTCGAACAGGTCGCGATCGGGCTCCGGCTCGGAAACGGTTTTGCGGAGCTTGGGCGAAAGTTTTTTGGTGTAGAGGCTGGGCTGCAAATCATCGCCGCCCGTGAGCAGCACCCCGTCGCAACGCGCCACTGCTTCCGCGACCAGCGAACGCGCGGGCAGCGCGGGCATAATCCACGGCAGCCCGCCGGCGGCGGCGATGGCGAGGCTATACTGGTTCGAGAGGCTCACGGCGTTGTCCGCAAACTCGACGCCGCGCTTCGTGGTGCTGGGGGTGATGAGAATGAGCGGGGGCTTCATCGGGTGGTTGCAGGTTGCAGGTTGAAAGTTGCACGTTGGCTGACCAGCCAACCTAGTGGGGCAGCCGTCCCGGCTGCCCCATGTCCACTGGCCCTCTGGGCTGGTGGTTCTTCAGCCGAGACGGCCAAAGAACTGGTGGCAACCGGGACGGCTGCCCCACTAGCGACGGCGCGCGCGCTGAAAAATCTCTCGCCTTCAACTTTCAACCTGCCACTCATCACGCGTCAGGAATCTCCGCCTCGGGGAACAGCTCCCTCATCCGCTTCACCACCCTGCCCTCCTCCTCGGGCCGCACGAGCCGACGATTGATGCGACGGCGCACGCCATCGAGCAGTTCCAGCCAGTCGTCAAAGGCCGGCTCTTTGTTCTCCTCCCACTCGTCGAAGCGTTTCACGCGCTGGTAAAAAATCCAGCGGTTACCGACGTGATGCGCGTAGGCCTGGCGTTTTACGCCGTCCTCACTCACGCGGTTCCAACTGATCTCAGCCTTGGCCATAAAATTAAAGCGGCGTCTCCGACGGTTCCGGCAACTCCACGCTCGCCACCGCCATCGCCGCGATGCCTTCCTCGCGCCCGATGAAGCCGAGCGTCTCGTTCGTCGTGGCCTTGATGCCCACCCGCGCGATGCTCAGTCCGAGCGCCGCCGCGATGTGCTCCTTCATCAGCTTGAGATGCGGCGCGATCTTCGGCTCCTGCGCGATGAGCGTGGCGTCAATGTTGATAATGCGGCCCGAGCGGAACTTCACCTGCCGCGCCGCCTCTTCGAGAAAGGTTTTGCTCGGCTGATTCTTCCAGCGCGGATCCGTGTTCGGGAAAAAATGCCCGATGTCCGCCTCGCCCAGCGCACCCAGCACCGCGTCGCAGATGGCGTGCATGAGCACGTCCGCGTCCGAGTGGCCGTCCAGTCCCTTGGGATGCGCGATCTCGACGCCGCCGAGGATGAGCTTCCGCCCCGCGACCAGTTGATGAACATCGTAACCGATGCCGACATGATTCATGCGCGCGAAGTGTGGAGGAAGCCGGGCCGTGTTAGCAAGAAAGTGCAGCGCCGAGCACGGAGTTCGAAACGCGGAACAACTCGCAGTCCGGCTGGATTCCCCGGTTCAAGGTTCAAGGTTCAAAGTTCAAAGTTCAAAGTTCAAAGTTCCGACTTGGGATTTGAAATTTCCCCGCCACTCTCCCGCCATGTGGCTGAGCGCGGATGAGCAAATTATTCTTCAATACCTGACCCATTGCGGACCGGTGGGCGCGTCGGCCCGGGAAATCTGCCGCAAAGCGGCCACGAAGGATCGATTCAAGGAGAACGAGCGCTGGGCCATGCCGTTCCTCTCGGCGCTCAAGGACAAGAGCGTCCTGGTCACCACGCTCTCCGGGGCCTACGCGCTGCCCGACAAAGGCGAAAACAAAAAGCTCGGCCATCGCTGACCAGCCCATCGGAGCGCGGACCGCCGAGTCCGCATGTTCAAAAGGATACGGTTGAAAGCAGTCAGTCTGCGCTACTTCTTCTGCGCTTCCTTCGCCCATGCGTCCTTGAGCGTGATGGTGCGATTAAAGACCGGCACGCCGCCCGACGCCGGCGCGCTGGTGTCCACGCAGAAGTAGCCGATGCGCTCGAACTGATACCGCAACTCCGCCTTAGCCTCGCGCAAGGACGGCTCCAGTTTCGCCGTCACCACTTCGAGCGAATTCGGATTGAGGTGTTTCTTGAAATCTCCATCCGCGTCCGGCTCGGCCACGGTGAACAAGCGTTCGTAGAGGCGCACTTCCGCATCCACCGCGTGCGCGGCGCTGACCCAGTGAATCGTGCCTTTGACCTTCCGCCCCGAGGTCGCGCCGCCCGTCTTGCTGTCGAGGTCGGCGGTGCAACGCAGCTCGGTGATGTTCCCGGCGGCGTCTTTGATCACTTCGTCGCACTTGATGATGTAGGCGTACTTCAACCGCACTTCGCCGCCCGGTTTCAGACGGAAGAATTTCGGCGGCGGCACTTCCATGAAATCGTCCTGCTCGATGAACAGTTCGCGGCTGAACGGAAGCTTCC
>JANNGC010000632.1:0-3655 GCA_031380445.1 Pedosphaera sp. | reverse complement strand
GAGATAGCTGTACCCGGGCGGAACCACCACGGAGAGGCTGGCCGGATAAGGGGCCGCGCAGTTGGCGCAGCAATTCGTGGAGGACTGGACGATTAGGTTCACCTGACCCGGGGTCGTCGTGTTGATGGTGGCGGAGAGACCGGCGGGCAGTGCGCCGATGGTCACGCCGTTGTCACTCAGCGTGCCGGAGTAATTAAACAGCCGGTAGGTGCCCGCGCCAAAGCCCGGCTGCGGCAACACCACCAGCGTGCCGTCGAGCGTGAGATGGCCGGTGACGTGGAGCAGATCGTTGTCCGTGCCGCCGACGATGCCGGGCGTGCCCAGTTCAAATTCCATCGTGCCCGTGCTGGTGTAAGTCAGGTCGCCGCCGACCGTCGCCGTGGCCACGCTGCAACCGGCGGCAAACGTGCCCGCCACGGTGATGCTGCCCGAACCGCTCGCAACCCCCGTACCGTATTTGAGCGTCCCCAGGACCGTCCAAGAGGATGCCGACACATTGATGGTGGCTCCGCCGGAAACAGATTTTACACACATGGTCGCCCCGGCATTCACCGTCACCGGTCCGCTGAAGTTCACGTTCACATCGCTGAGCAGTCGGAAATCTCCGGCGGTGGCCGTCAGCGTGGTCAGGGCCATCACCGGCGGCGTGGAGCCGGGACTGCAAGGAACATTGGCCCCGATGCGCCACTCGTGATTCCCGCCCGTGAGGGTGATCGGACCGGTGATGCTCTCGGGATTGTTGATCGTGAGCAGACCCACGCCCGATCCGGCGAGGGTGGGATTGATCAGGTGCAGCCGGCCCGAGCCGGCGTGGATGAAAGTATCCGTCGCGCCGTTCTGCCTCAGCGTGCCGTCGATCTGCCAGGTCACGCAGTTGCTCAGGGAGATCACATAGACGTGGGGCGCGTTGAAGGTCAGGTCGTGCAGCGCCGGCATGGTGACCGGGCAGATCACGGAGGCGCGCAACGGGAACGGCACCAACAGCCCGGCGGGCAATCCAGGAAACACCAAATCCAGTGGCGGGCCGCCGACGGGGAATCCCGCCGGAGACCAGTTCGCGGCGTCGGACCAATCGTGTTGCAGGAAGCCGAACGGCGAAGGCGGCGCGGCGGAAGCAGCGGTGAAGGTGAAGGTCGCCGCCGGCGCGGAAGCGGCCAGAGCGAGGCCGAGCGCGGCCAGCAAGGAGAAGCATCGTTTCATAAGCATGGAGTCGAGTTGTGTGTTCTACCTCCTTCCTGAAAGAAGCGCGAGGGAAGGTTGCGCGAGATACGGAAATAAAATTTCGGCGGGCCGCTATTCGTTTGCCGTGGCCCAAGAATAGTAGCTACCCGCATGCGGCGCTCCGGTGAGCAGCCAGCGGCCCGAAGGAGTAAACCACGCGTCCCGAGAGGAAGCATTCCGATCCAGAGTCGCGAGGGCGCGCTGCGTGGCGATGTGCCAGAGCCGTAAGCTCGAATCCAAGGATGTGGAAGCCAGCGTCCGGCCGTCCGGGGAAATGGCGAGATCTTCAATGCGGGCGGCATGTCCGGAGAACATGCCTACCACCCGCCCCTTCTGGGTTTCCAACAAAGCTATGCGATTGCCACCGCCAGCCACGGCGAGCAGGCGGCCGTCTGGGGTGAGGGCTACTTCCTTCACGTACGCGGACGGACGGTACTCGAAGCGTTGACGCCAAGTTGCGGTCTCGGTCACGACGATTCCAGAATAGGATATCTCAACCACCAGCGCCCCATCCGAGGTGAAGACGACTTGGTCGGCCTCTGCTAGGCGACTGCGGTGAGTCTGACCGTCGCGCCAGAACAGGATTTTTTTGTCCACATCCTGCCCCGCCAGCACGGCTCCTCCGGCAGTTGCGCCAAACAGCAGCGTTCCGGGGCGCGACCAGACGGCGGGTTGCAGCGGCGTGTGCGCCCCCGTCTCCAGATCAAGCCACGTCAAGCTGGGGTGGGCATTGGATGTGGTCAGGCCGTTAAGCAGAACGGACCGTCCGGCGCGGTCCAAAAGGAGCGGGCGAAACATACCGTTGCTAAACGGTGCTGCATGCGGCTGCAAGGTACGCGTGGTCACGTCAAACGTCACCAACTGGCCGGCTCGGCCTAGGGCGACGTGGCGATGATCATTGGGGGAGGCCACGAGCGGACGTTTCAAGCCGGCGATCTGAACCCGGTCGTGTGCTTCGCTCAAATCCCAGCGTAACACCCTTCCTTCCTTTGCGGCGGAATAAACACTGCGTCCATCCGGCGCAAAGGCCACGGCAGCCACCGCATCCGCGTGGCCTCGAAACCGCCGGGCCTCCGTGCGGTTGGCCAGATCCCACAAGCGCACGCTTTGATCCCGCCCGCCGGTCGCCAGCCACTGGCCGTCGGGTGAAAAGGCGGCGCTCGATACCGAAGCGTTATGACCCAGTTCGAAGAGAGTGGACCCGTCGGTGAAGCTGAGAATCGACACGGAGACCGGAGCCAAACGCAGCGCTAGAATCAGCCGGCGATCCGGAGAAATAACAATTTCCTGCGCCGCTTGCAGGGAGCGGGTCCATTGCGTGGTTTGTGTCGTGGTATCGAACAAACTCAAGCGTTCCTGCTGATCTTGGGCGCAAAGCCACTGCCCGTCTGCACTGAATCCAAAACAGCCGCCGGCCCTCGGAAAACGCCGCACTTCCTGCCGGGTGGTGACATCATAGACCACGATATCATCTGCTCCCTCCCCGCTGACGCGCGCGCGACCGACCGCCAGCCAGTTGCTGTGGCCCGGCCAAAAGCTCAGGTCTTCGGCCTTCATGGGCAGGGCACCGGCCCGCTCCCGACTTGCCAAATCCCAGACGCTGGGAAAGCCGTTTTCATCATGGCTGACCAGCCAGCGCTGGTCTGGGGCTAGGCGCATTCGCCGGCCTGCCCGCGCCCGATCCGGATTGGCCGGCGGGTCGAGCGGGGTTGCCGGAATCATTCCCTCGCTTCTGTTCTGTCCCAAATCCCAAAGGTTGATCTGTTCACTGGTTCCGGTGAACATTTTCTGACCGTCGGGCGCCAGGGCCAGAGTAGCGATGCGGTTCGACTGCGCCCCCACTTCCATCCAGCCTTCGCCCTGAGCCATCCGCCAGAACAACCCCCACTCGAATCCTCGCAGGTCGGGGCCGCCCTCTTTCGGTCGGTGCGTTTCGAGCAACGCGCGCGCCCCTCCGAGGTTGCCATCTTCCAGCGCCCCCCAAGCTTGCGCCATGTCTGCCGCGTAGAGGTTCACTTGTGCCGACCGTTCACCCGCCTCGGCCCGCCCGGCCGCTGTGGTGGTCCGCTCAACCTCGACCGCCACCTGGGCGAGGGCATTGCTGGCCCGCGCCCCTTCACTCAGCGCATGACCCAAGGCAAGACGCACCCGTGCGTTGCTTGATGCGAGCACGGTGACAAGCACCACGACCGACACCAGCAACACGGCAAACAACGATGCGAGGGCCGGCTTGCGTCGCACCCAGCGCATCGCGCGTTCCGTCACGCCAGCGGGCCGCGCGTGGATCGGTTCATCGTCGAGGAAGCGTCCGAGTTCTTCGGCCAATTCCTGCGCGGTGGCGTAGCGGGCGCGCGGCGCTTTCGCCAGGCACTTGAGGCAGATGGTTTCCAGATCGCGCGGCAGCGATGGATTCAACACGCGTGGGGAAACCGGC
>JANNGC010000622.1:0-7003 GCA_031380445.1 Pedosphaera sp. | reverse complement strand
CCTGCGCGAGGTGCTGAAGAACGCCGCCGAGCACAGCCCCGAGGCCGGCGATTTCAAGAAGACCTCCTTCGAGGACGTCGTGACCGCGCTCGACGCGCTGACGAAGGAGCACGAAGCCGCCGGCCGCAGCTACCGGCTCATCTCCGTGGCCGAGCGCTGGCAGTTTGTGACGCAGCCGGAGTTTGCGCCGTGGGTCAAGGCGCTCGTCGGCGAGCGCGCGCGCCCGTCGCGGCTTTCCGCGCCCGCGCTGGAAACGCTCGCCATCATCGCCTACCGCCAGCCCATCACGCGCGCCGAGATGGAGCAGGTGCGCGGCGTGGCCGTGGACGGCGTGCTGCAAACGCTCGTCGAGCGCGGACTTGTCGAGCAGGTCGGCGTGGCAGAAGTGATTGGCCGCCCGAAAACTTTCGGCACCACTCCCATCTTCCTCGAATACTTCGGGCTGAAAAACTTGGAGGAACTGCCCGCCGCGGATGAATTGCGCCGCATCCCCATCACGAAGCCGGAGTCATTGTTGACGGTTGATCCCGGCCTCGCCACCGCGCCACCGGAGCAACTGGCGGCTGCACCAGTCGAGGCTGTTGCGGAGACGACACCCGCTCCATCGGAAACTTCCAAGTAGTTAGCTCCGCGCAATGAACATCCCTGAACACCGCAAGGCCATCGACAAGCTCGACGCGCAAATCGTCAAGCTGCTCAACGAGCGCACGAAACACGTCCTCGGCATCGGCGACGCCAAGCTCAAGGCGGGCGAGGAGATTTACGTGCCGCACCGCGAGCGCGCCGTGCTCGACCGCATCTGCAAGCTGAACGACGGGCCGATCACCAACGACGGCTTGCGCGCCATCTACCGCGAGGTGATGTCCAGCGCGCTCTCGCTGGAGAAGACGATGACCATCGCCTACTTCGGTCCCGAGGCGACGTTCACGCACCAGGCGGCGCTGCGGAAATTCGGCGCGAGCCTCAATTACTCCGCGCAGAAAACCATCGCCGACGTGTTCACCGAGGTCGCCCGCCAGCGCGCGGATTACGGCGTGGTGCCGGTGGAGAATTCCACCGAGGGCGTCGTCACGCACACACTCGACATGTTCGCAGACAGCGAACTGAAGGTGGTGGCGCAGATCGTCATGCGCGTGCAGCAGTGCCTGATGAGCAAGTGCGCGAAGAAGGACATTCAAAAGTTGTTCGTGCATCCGCAGTCGCTCGCGCAATGCCGTGGGTGGATTCAGAATCATCTTCCCCACGTCGAAATCATCGAGAGTTCCTCGAACGCGCGCTCGGCAGAACTGGCCGCGAAGACCCGGAACTCCGCCGCACTCGGCGGCACGCTGGCCGCACAGCGTTACGGACTCGACGTGCTGGAGGCCGACATCCAGGACAACGCCACGAACACCACGCGCTTCCTCGTGCTGGGCCGCCAGTGCAGTCCGCCCACGAAGCAGGATCGCACGAGCCTCATGTTCAGCATTCCGCACCAAGTCGGCGCGCTGCACAAGTCGCTCGGCATTTTCCGCCGCTACCGGCTGAACATGACCAAGATCGAGTCGCGCCCGAGCAAGCGGAAGGCGTGGGAGTATTTCTTTTTCGTGGACTGCGACGGCCATCACGAGGACCCGCGTGTAGCTAAGGCCATCGCTGATTTGCAGAACCATTGCACCTTCGTGAAGGTGCTGGGGTCGTATCCGAACTCGGAGTAGCGGCACGCTGAAAGAAGCCAAACGCGCCCGTTGACAAACCCGGTTCCCTCCGTAACCTCTCCCGCTCTTGGTGGCCTCGGTAGCTCAGTTGGTAGAGCAGTTGACTCTTAATCAATTGGTCCTAGGTTCGAGTCCTAGCCGGGGCACCAATTTCAAATTTCCCGTTCTTCACCGCCATGAACACCAATCTTGCGCTGCCTCCGCCGGATTGTTTCCACGCCAGCGCCGCCGCGGGCTGGCTGGAACTGGGCAGCACTCGCGAGGCGCGCGCTGAACTGGAACTGTTGGACGCCCAAAACCGCGAGCATCCCGATGCGCTTGAAGTGTGGTGGAAAATCCTCGCGGCGGAACACGACTGGAAGGCGGCCCTGGAGTGTGCCGAGAAGCTCGCGACGCGCGCGCCGGAACGCTCCTCGGCGTGGATCAATCTGTCCTTCGCGCTGCACGAGTTGCAGCGCACCCGTGAAGCCTTCGACCGGCTGCAAGGCGCGGCCGGCCAGTTTCCCGACGACTTCGTGATTCCCTACAATCTCGCGTGCTACCAATGCCGGCTCGGCAACGAAGCCGCAGCATGGCAATGGTTGGAACGCGCCGCGCAGGCGGCGAACCCGCGCCTCATCCGCTCGATGGCCCTCGAAGACCCCGATCTCGCCGCACTGCGGGAAAAAGTTCTGCGGCTGGTCTGAAAAAGAAAAAAGCGAGGCACGAAGCCTCGCTCTGCAAAAATCTGGGCGCTGAAACTATGCCTTCTTTGCCGTCGCCGTCGCCGTTTCCTTCTTCCAAGTGCGGCGGGGAGCCTTGGTGACGAGGCCCTTCTTGATCGCAGCGGCGGTCACGCGCATGTAGCGGACTTCGCCATTGGGCAGGATCGCTTTCACGCGCTGGAGGTTCGGGAAGAACCGGCGCTTGGTGGTCGCGGTGACGTGCGTGCCGATACCGCCCTTTTTCTTCGCCTTACCACTGCGCCAGATGTGGCGGCCTTTGATGGGGCCGGTGCCGGTCAATTCACAAATACGTGCCATAAAATTACGAGTTTCCGATTTAAGGAGCGCGGAAACTACCAGCGAGCCGTGACCATGCAAGGAGTTATTTCCGGCGGCAGGGTCATAAATTATGGGCGGACAACGGTTCCCCCATCGCCTGTCCCGCAATCCATCCGGTGGTCCACGCGGCCTGAAAATTAAAACCGCCAGTGATGCCGTCCACGTCCAGCACTTCACCGGCGAAGAAGAGGCCGGGGCAAACGCGGCTTTGCATGGTCTTGAAATCCACTTCCTTGAGGCGCACGCCGCCGCAGGTCACGAACTCGTCCTTGTTCAAGCTCTTGCCCGTGACCAGAAACTCGCTGCGCACCAGTTGTTGAGTCAGGCGATGCTGCTGCGCGCTGGACAAGACCGACCAGCGCGTGTCGCGCGCGATGCCGGCGGCGAGGACGAGTTGTTCCCAAAGCCGCGCGGTCAGCGGCGCGATGGGGAAATTCACGACGAGCTTGGCGGCCTGGCAATTTCGGCGGGTCTGAAGATCGCGCGCGAGTTGTTCCACGGGCCGGTCGGGCAGCCAGTTCACATGGAGCGGAAATTGGTAATCCAGTTCATGCAACGCCCGTGCGCCCCACGCCGAGAGCCGCAGAATCACCGGGCCACTCAAGCCCCAATGCGTCACGAGCAGCGCGCCGCGCTCGCGCAGGCCGGTGCCGGGGACGGTGGCTTCGGCGACTTCCAGCGACACGCCGGCCAGATCATGCAGCCACGGCGTCTGGATGTGGAAGGTGAACAGCGACGGCACCGGCGGCTCCAGCGTGTGGCCGAGCGAGACGGCGAGTTGCCCGAGCGCGGGCGTGCGGCAGCCGCCCGTGGCGAGCAGCAGGCGGTCGCATTCGAGGATTTCCCCACTGGCGAGCGTGAGCTGGAACGAAGGAGCGCGGACCGCCAAGTCCGCGTGTTCATCAGCAACTCCCGGCGATGGCTGAGTCGCGGGCGGCATGTTCGCGCGGACATGGCTGTCCGCGCTCCGTTCGATACGTTCGACTTTTTCCACGCCACAGTTCGCAATCAATTTCACGCCGCGCCGGCGCGCCTCGCCGAGCAGGCAGTTGATGATCGTCTCCGAAGAATCCGTGATGGGGAACATCCGGCCATCGGCCTCGGTCTTGAGCTTCACGCCGCGCGATTCGAACCACTCCACGGTGTCACTGGCCTGGAAGCGTTGATACGGCGCGATGAGCGCACGCTCGCCGCGTGGGTAACGCTTCGTCAGTTCGCGTGGTTCAAAGCAACGATGCGTCACGTTGCAACGTCCGCCACCGGAGATGCGAACCTTGGTGAGAAAATGCGGCGTGCGTTCGAGCACCGTGACTTCAGCGTCGGGCGAGGCCTCGGCGCAGGCGATGGCGGCGAAGAAACCTGCGGCTCCGCCGCCCACGATGATGATGCGAGAAGAATTTTTCACGGTCGGAGCGCGGGCTTTCCTGCCCGCAGCAAACCGCTAACTGGGGAGGTTTTGGAATTGTTCGGGAGCGCGCCGACATGGGCGGCTCGCTGCGGGCTAGAAAGCCCGCGCTCCGTGCGCCTTTGGAAATTGTTCACCGGCAAAAAAATCACGCCGCCTCCAGCTTCGCGTCCGGCGGCAGCGCGGTGAGATGAATCTTCGGATTCCGTTGCGCGAAGAAATCGCAGGCCCAGGTCTCGGTGAAAAGCAGCACAGTGTTGCCCTTCACATCGGTGGCTTGCTTGGCTCCGGTGGGGAGCAGTGAATCGTCGAACGGCGCACCGTTCTCCGTGGTGGCCCAGCGCAGGACTTTCCACGGCGCGTGATCGAGGCGCGACTCCGCGCCGTATTCCGTCTGCATCCGAAATTGCACGACCTCGAATTGCAGCGGGCCGACCGCGCCGAGCAGCGGCACGCGCTGCGCGGAGTCTTTGATGAGAAAGGATTGCACCACGCCTTCTTGCAGCAACTGGTCGAGACCTTCGCGGAAGCGTTTGAACTGCGCGGTGCTGGGGCTTTGCAGCCACGCGAAGACTTCCGGCGTGAAGCGCGGAATCTCCTGATACTTCAGCGTGGGATCGACGGCGAGCGTGTCGCCAATGCGGAAATCCGAATGACCAACCAAGCCGACGACATCGCCGGGGAACGCTTCGTCCACGGTCTCGCGATCACGCCCGAACAGTTTGTGCGAACTGGAGAGCCGCACCTTCTTCCCCGTGCGCGTGTGCGTGACGCTCATGTCGCGTTCGAACTTGCCGGAGCAGATGCGGATGAAGGCGAGGCGGTCGCGATGCTTCGGATCCATGTTCGCCTGAATCTTGAACACGAAACCGGAGAAGCCATCGGCGACCGGATCGATCACGCGGTCGTCCACGGTGCGCGGCTTGGGCGCGGGCGCGAGTTCGAGGAAGGCGTCGAGCAACATCTCCACGCCGAAGTTGTTCACGGCGCTGCCGAAGAAGACGGGCGTGAGCTTGCCCGCGAGCACCTGCCCGTGATCGAACGCGGCCCCCGCGCCTTCAAGCATCGCGAGTTCATCCACGACTTTCTGGTAAACATCCGGGTTCATCGCGCTGCGCACGACGTCATCGGAAAGATCATGCACGGAGACGGGGGCGCGATATTTGCCCGCCACCACGCGCTCGAAGAAGTGAACCTGTTTAGCCTGCCGGTCGAACACGCCGCGAAATTCCTGACCGTCGCCGAGCGGCCAGTTCACGGGGTAGGCGTGAATGCCGAGCACGCTTTCCAACTCGTCCAGCAACGCCAGCGGATCGCGCGCAGGCCGATCCAGCTTGTTCATGAAGGTGAAGATGGGCACGCCGCGCTGACGGCACACTTCAAACAACTTTCGCGTCTGGCTCTCGATGCCTTTGCCGGCGTCAATGACCATAACCGCCGCGTCCACGGCGGTGAGCACGCGGTAGGTGTCCTCGGAGAAATCTTTGTGGCCGGGCGTGTCGAGCAGGTTCACGCAGTAGCCGCGATACTCGAATTGCAGCACGGTCGAACTGACGGAGATGCCGCGCTTGCGCTCCAGTTCCATCCAGTCGGAGGTGGTGGCGCGCTGGTTTTTGTTCGCCGTGACGGAGCCGGCGAGCTGCACCGCGCCGCCGTAGAGCAGGAACTTCTCGGTCAACGTCGTCTTGCCCGCGTCCGGATGCGAAATGATCGCAAACGTGCGGCGGCGCGAAATCTCTTGTTCGATTGAGGCCATCTGTTTGTTCCAACGCCGAACCCGGCGACGGAGGGCGCGGACTGTAGGGAGCGATGGGGAAAACTCCAAACCCCAAAAAACAACCCGCCGCGCCGCTGGCAACCGCAGATTTCGCGCACAAATCCAAGGGTGCCGGTCAGAAACGTACTGATGAGTTGAAGGCGTTCTGCCGCCGCTCACGCCCGTTTCCACGCGCGCGCCTTGGGCAGTTTCGCCAGCGCGTCCGGCTCCGCGTAAAAGCGCGTCAGCCCGCAGTCGCCACACACGATGACCTTGAACTGGGCGAAGTTGAGAAAGCCACCCAGTCCGGGCAGCAAAGCTGGACCGTAAGGGCCAGCGGATTTGACGGTGTTGTGGTAGAGCGTCGCGCCACCACACTCGGGACATTGTTTCGGATTCGTGTTCATAGACTTGAGGGTTTGGTTTGAGTTTGCTGGCGCAACATCAGGCCCAACATGCCGTCGATCATTCCAGGGTTGGCGCTCGCGCCGCTCACGTTCACGTCAGGAACGATGCGCACGTTGCGCTCGCCGACGATCTGCATGAGCTGCATGAGCGTGTAGCCCTGAGCACCGAGCGATTCGACGCCGGCGCGATAAGCCTGCGCCTTCGCATCACCGGTGGCGCGAATGGCCTCCGCTTCGCCAATCGCTTCCAGGCGTGTGGCCTCAGCCTGGCCGGTGGCTTGTTTGATGTGAGCGTTCGCCGTGAGTTCGGCAATTTGCACGCCTTGTTCCGCACCGACGACTTGTTGCTGAATGTCCGCCAGCGAGGTCTGGCGCACGAGTTGTTGCCGCTGAATCTGCGCGGCCTCCTGCACCTCGTAGGTCTTGCGCTGCTCCTCGGCGATCTTCCGGTCGGTCTGCGTCTCCATCAGTTTGCCCGGCGGATTGATGTCGCCGATGAGCGTGTCGATGGCCTGCACATCGTACGCGCCCAACGCGACGCGAATGTGTTCGGCGGCCTCGGTCTGGCGGTGGCTGCGCGCGCCGAGGAAATCGAGCACGGTGAAGTCTTGCGCGGAGTTGCGGAAATAGTTTCCGACAATCGGTTGCAGCACATGATCGATGAGATTCTGCATCGAGCCGACGCGGGAGATGAC
>JANNGC010000591.1:0-11188 GCA_031380445.1 Pedosphaera sp. | reverse complement strand
TGCTCTTCTCCAAAGATTTTCCCGCGCCCTCGCCGTGGACGTCCGCGTCCAGCGCAGTGATTTCGCGGATGGGCAAGAGTTGCCGCACTTCCGGCTTCTGCACCATCGTGCTGATGAAATTCGTGTAGAGCACGTCCACCTGATCCACCTTGCCGCTGGTGAAAAGTTCCTGGGCAAACTTGGAGATGGCGCGCGCCTCGGTGAACGCCGGGTTGTCCTTGTAGGTGAACTCCGCCGCCAGTTCGCGCTTGGTGCGCGCGACGAATTGCGACGCCTTGCGGCCCGCAGTAACATGCACCGTCGTGGCGGTGTCGTACTTCGACGCTTCGCGGAGCAAGTTCGTGTTCAACCCGCCGCACAGTCCCTTGTCCGTGCTGATGATGATCAGCGCGCGCTTCTTGACCGGGCGCACCTCGATGAGCGGATTGGACAAATCACCCGCGCCCGCCGACACCGCCGAGAGCACGTTGTTCATCAGCTTGGCGTAAGGCCGGCCCGAGATCGCGGCCTGCTGCGCCTTCCGCATCTTGGCGGAAGCGACCATCTGCATCGCCTTGGTGATTTGGGCGGTGTTCTTGACCGACTTGATGCGCCGGCGAATGTCGCGTGTGCTGGGCATGTTAGTTTTTTGAAATCACGTTCGTGACCTCAAGTTCATCAACGATACGTCTGCTTGAACTCCGTCAGCGCGGCCTTCAACTCGGCGGCGAGCGCGTCGCTGAACGCCTTCTCCGCGCGAATCTTGCCCATCAGCTCCGTCTTGCGGGTGCTGAGGAAGTCCGCCATCTTGGTCTGGAAATCCTTCACCTTCTCGACCGGCACGTCATCGAGAATGTTGTTCTGCATGGACCAGAGAACGGCTGCCTGCACCTCAACCGGCATGGGGTTGTATTGGTTCTGCTTGAACAGCTCGACGATGCGCTTGCCGCGTTCGAGCTGCGCCTGCGTCTTCGCGTCGAGGTCGGAACCAAACTGCGCAAAGGCCGCGAGTTCGCGGAACTGTGCGAGGTCGAGTTTAATTTTGCCGGCCACCTGTTTCATCGCCTTGATCTGCGCGGCGGAACCGACGCGGCTCACCGACAGACCCACGGAAATCGCAGGACGAATGCCTTGGTAGAACAAATCTGTTTCCAGATAAATCTGGCCGTCCGTGATCGAAATCACGTTCGTCGGAATGTAAGCGGACACGTCACCAGCCTGCGTCTCGATGATGGGCAGCGCGGTGAGCGAACCGTTGCCATATCTCTCAGACACGCGCGCCGAGCGTTCGAGCAAACGGCTGTGGAGATAGAACACGTCGCCAGGATACGCTTCGCGGCCGGACGGACGCTTGAGGATGAGCGAGACCTGGCGATAAGCGACAGCCTGCTTCGAGAGATCGTCGAAGATGATCAGCGCATCCATGCCGTTATCCATGAACCATTCGCCCATGGACGCGCCGGCGAACGGCGCGAGGTATTGGTTGGCCGCAGAGTCGGAAGCCGAGGCCACGACGACGATGCAGTAAGGCAACGCGCCTTCCTTCTCCAGCGTCGCAATGACGCGGGCCACGCTCGACTGCTTCTGACCGACCGCGACGTAAATGGAATAGACCGGGCGGAAACCCTTTTCCTTCGAGGCCGCGCTCTCGTTGATGCGCGCCTGATTGATCATCGCATCCACGCCGATGGTCGTCTTGCCGGTGGAACGATCACCGATGATCAGTTCGCGCTGGCCGCGGCCAATCGGAATCATCGCGTCAATCGCCATGATGCCCGTCTGCAAGGGCTGGTTCACGGACTTGCGCTTCACGATGCCGGGCGCAATTTTTTCGACGGGATACGACACGTCGGAAGCAATCGGGCCTTTGCCGTCAATGGGCTGGCCGAGCGTGTTGACCACGCGGCCGAGCAAACCTTTGCCGACAGGCACGGAAAGCAGCTTGCCGGTCGTCTTGACCTCCTGACCTTCTCTCACCGAGGTGTAGTCGCCGAGAATGATCGCGCCGACTTCCGTCTCTTCGAGGTTCAACGCAATGCCGGTGACGCCGTTGCCGAAATCGAGCATCTCGTTCAGCATCGCGCTGGTCAGGCCCTCGATCTTCGCCACGCCGTCCGAAACTTCGCGCACGGTGCCGACGTTTTGGCGCGACACGCTGGTCTTCACGCCGGAAATCTTCGATTCGATCTCTTGCAATAATGTGCTCATAGAAAATTAAACTTCCTGCAACTGCGCCAACCGCGACTGGATGCTGCCGTCAAAAACATCGCTGCCCACCTTGATTCTCATGCCACCAATCAACGCCGGGTTCTGGGTGAAGGTGAAATTCAGTCCCGTTCCGTAACGACTGGTCAACGTGGCTTTCACACTGTTCTGCTGCGCCTCGTCCAAGGCCGTGACGCTCTCGATGAGCGCAGCGCGGCGGTCGAAGTCGAGCTTCAGCAGGCGTTGGAAGTGGGACAGAATCCCGACGTAACCGCGCGGTTGGCCGGCCAGCACCAGGTCCACGGCCTGACGCGCCTTGTCCTCGTTCAGCACGCCGTTGACCTGCGTGCTGCGAAACAGCGACTTCGCATCGCGGCGGGCTTGTTTGCTGATTTTCATGCGCGGGGCGGAATGGAAAAAATCTTACGCGGCCAACTGTTTCGTCGTCTCGTCGGCGAGACGCTTCTGGTCGTCGAGCGTGAGCACTTTGCCGCTGACTTTCGCGGTCGTCTCGGCCACGAGGCGGACGAGTTCCTTGCGGAGTTCGCTCTTCATGCGGACGAGTTCGGCTTCGCTGGCTTCCTTGGCTTTCGCGACAATCTGGTTCGCGGTGGCAATCGCCTTCTGCGTCTCGGCTTCCTGAACTTTCGCGGCGGCGTTGCGCGCTTCCTCGATCATCTTGTTCGCCTGCGCGCTGGCCACATTCACAATCTCCTGCGACTTCACTTGGGCGTTCGCGAGGTCTTTCTTGATCTGCTCGGCGTCCGCGAGGCTCTTGGCGATGCGGTTGCGGCGCTCGTCGAGCATCGCGAGAATCGGCTTGTACGCCCAGCGATGCAGCGCGAAGGCCACAATCGCGAAGCCCACGAGGTGCATCGTGAACAACTGCTTGTTGAAGCCAAACCGCTCCGCGATCTCGGGAGCCGGGTTTGCCACGGCGAGGAAAAGGTTGCTCAACATAAAAATCTTTGGGTCAAGAAAGCTCCACGCGGGGTCGCCTGCGCGACCCCGCGTGAAATTGGATTACTTACCGGCCATCAGGATCGTGATGATGATGGCGCCTTCAGCCAGAGCCGCGCTCAGGAGGGCCTGAACGAGGATCTTGCCTGACGCGCCGGGATTGCGCCCGACGGCCTCAGCGGCCTTCATACCGATCAAGCCAAGGGCCAAGCCACCACCGAGGGCGGCGCCTGCGACTGCGATGCTTCCTTGCATGTTATTACTTTGTTTGTTGTTTTTGTTGCCAGCGACCCCCGCAGTCTTGCCACGGTCCGGTCGCCAAATTCTTCAATGCCCGCCGTGGCCCGCCTCCTGAGCGTGACCTTCCGCCGCGTGCTCATCCCCATGCTGGCACATCAAGGCCGTGAACACCGCCGTCAGCAGCGTGAACACGAGGGCCTGAATAAAACCAACCAGGAGTTCCAATCCAAAAAACGGCAGCGCCGCCAGCCAGCCGAAATACGGCCCGCCCATGTGCAGCATCTTCTCCAGCAAGGATTCACCGGCATAGACGTTGCCGTAGAGACGGAACGTGAGGGACACCGGGCGAATCATGATGGAAATCACTTCCAGAAAACCGACGAGGAAGAAGATGAGCATGAGCAGAAACCGCATCGGGCCCGAGGCGTCACCGTGATAAACGAAAATGTGCGAGAGGAATCCACCGACACCGTTCGCCTTGATGGACCAAAACAGCCAGAGCACGAAGAACGTCACCGCCAGCGCGAAGGTCATGTTGAAGTCCGCGTTCGCGCCGCGCAGGATCGGGCGGGTAACGTGGAAGCCATGCGCGGCATCATCGTAGCCCCAACCGATGGAACCAACGCCCGGCAGCAGGCCGAACCAGTTCGCCGCCAGAATCATGATGAACACCGTGCCGAAGAACCAGAAGGTCTTGCGCGCGAGCTTGTCGCCCAAGATGCCGCCAAGGAATTCAATCAGCGACTCAATCACCCACTCGGCGAAATTCTGCAGGCCGGACGGAACCAACTGCGGTTTACGCGTGGCAATCTGCGCGAAGAGAATCAGGAACGCTGCGACAATGATCATCGCGACCAGTGAATTGCTGATTTGAAACTGGCTGTCGCTGCCCGAACCGAGCAGGCGCGAAGCCGTCATCGGCAAGGAATGATCCGCCGTAGCCGCCGCCTCGCCGACGGCATTGGTGAGATTGGCCGCGTTCGCCGCCAAAGCGGGAACAGCCTGCCCAAACAGGAACGCCAAGGCCACGAGTGCTGAAAGAAAATGCTTCACGCTCAGTGCAAAAATGACTTGGGGACTCCACTCCCCGCGCTTCAAAAACCAGTCGCCCGGCCCGAAGCGGGTGCGACGTTGCCCAGTCGTGAAATTTTTCACAAGCGATTTTTTCCGAAAACCTTTGGTCTGAGTTCGTGACACCAAACATCCGACGACGACCGCCCTGCCCCGCTCTGTTTCACCCTAATCCCAAGTCCTCGTAGATGGCGCTGTTGATGTTGCGCTGCCGTTGCTGGTGCTTGCGTTCGCCGGGCAGCCCGTTGCAAACCCACGCGACGACCAGTTCATTTTCCGGGTCAGCAAAAGCGCACGAAGACTGATTGCCGCTGTGGCCGAACGTATCGCGCGCCGCATGGCGTCCGTAGCCGTAGGGCATTTGAAAACCGTCGCGCTTGGAGTTCAGGATGAAGCCGAGTCCCGCATCCATCTTGAACTGAAACGTCTCGTCGAACATTCCGGCCCGCTGGCGTGAAGTGATTGCTGCCACGGTCTTAGGTCGCAGAATGTTTTCTCCGCCGCGCCGCAACGCCTCGTAAAACCGCGCGAGTTCCCGCACCGGCCCGCGCGCGCTGCCGCCGGGACGGCAGCGGGTCAGTCCGGCTTCACTGTTCCAGTCGTCGCGAGGTTTTGTTTCGCCTGCGCTGGTGTCGTACACGAAGGCAATTTGGGATTGGCGATTGGCGATGGACGAGTCGCTGAGTGCGAGGGCGGAGCCTTTCATCCCCAACGGCTGGAAAATATTCTCGCGCACAAACTCATCCACCGGCTTTCCGCTCACACGCCACACGATTTCCCCGAGCAACTGCCAGGTCGCCCAGATGTGATAGCCCGCGCGCTGGCTGGGAACCCAGTCCGCCTCCATCGGCAGCGCGCAGATGCGGGCGATTTGCTCGTCCCAGTCCAACGCGGGATCAACGCTGTCCGCGTTCCGCAAACCGCCGGTGTGCGTGAGCAGATGGCGGACGGTCACGGCATCTTTGCTGTGCGTGGCGAACTCCGGAATCACCTCCATCACGCGCGTGCCCCACGCCACCGCGCCGCGCTCGACAAGTTGTGCGATGGCTACGGCGGTGATGGGCTTCCCAGCGGAGAACCAGAGCGTGAGCGAGTCGCGCGTCATCGGCACGCCCTCGCGTGCGTCGCCGAACGCTTCGTCAATCAGCACTTCACCGCCACGCATCACACAAAGCTGTGCGCCGGGATGAATGCGCTCTTCAAGGCCAGCCGTGAAGAACGCTCGCGTCTGTGTGAAGGACTGGGACACTTTACTGCTGCACCAACTTTTCGCCGATCAGCACTTCAATCGCCTTGTCCACTTGCGGGTCGCGATTGTTCAGCCAATCGTCTGGCGTGAGCGTCACGTCAATGTCCGGCTTCTCGCCAAGATTTTCCATCGGCGTGCCGTCGAGACGGTAGGCGCCGGTCATCGGCATCCGGGCCTTGGTGCCGTCCACCAGGCCCAGTTCGTAGGTCCAGATCACGTAGCCCGGCGTGGGCTTGCCGATGATTTTCGCGAGACCCTTCGTCCGCATGATGTTGGGGAAAATTTCGCCGTTCGAGAAGCTGTGCTCGTTCATCAGCACGATCATCTTACGCTCCCAGGTGTGGAACGGAACGGCTTCCTTCGCGCCGTCACGCGGGCGGTTCCAGCCGTGCGGTTTGCGCTGCAACCACTCGACGAGCGTGTCGGCAATGTTGCCGCCGGTGTTGAATCGCACATCAATGATCATGGACTCGCGGCCGACCATGAATTCATACGCCTCGCGCTCGAACTGCGTCTGGTTCTGCGCGCCCATGCTGGCAATGTGCAGGTAGCCGACCTTGCCGCCGCTCTTTGACTCCACGTAATCGCGCGTGTGCTCGGTGCGGTTCAGGTAGTTCAACTCCGTCCACTCTCCCGAGGTCAGCGCCTTGTATTTCACCGGGCGCGCGCCGGACTTTTCGCCGTTGGTGCTGACGAGGAATTCAAACTCCCGATCCTGCCGGTCGTTGATCAGTTTGTAGAGATTCTCGTTCAGCGAAACGTCCTCGCCGTTGATGGCGAGAATGGTCTCGCCGGGCGCGATGCGCGTCTTCTCGTAGGAACCCGGCACGCCGTGCGGCACCGTCTTCACTTTCAGGCCCGGCCCGGCGTAGGCGTAATCAAACGTCACTCCAAGATGCGGCGTGCTCGGGCCAGTGATCGCCTCCTTGTTTGTGCCGGCGTTCACTTCCGCGTGCGAGGTTTCGAGTTCGCCAATCATCGAGTTCAACAGGCCGGCGAATTCATCGCTCGTCTCCACTGCGTCGAGCAACGGCTCGTAGCGCGCACGAATCTTCGACCAGTCGCGCCCGTGGAAATTCGCGTCGTAAAACCCGCGTTGATACGAGCGCCAGAGCTGCGTGAAGGCCGCCTGCCGTTCCGCGCGAATGTTCCGCTCCCACTCCGCCGTGAACGTGGCCTTCTCTTCCTTCCCACCGCTCAACGCCATACTGAACAGTTCGCCGCCGCTCGTGTAGAACGCCTTCTTCCCATCCTTGCTCACGCGCAACTGCGACTTGCCCGCGCCCGTCGTGACCTTCTTGAAATCTTTTCCATCGTAGCCAATGGAGCAGACATCGCCCTCGCTGATAAACACGATCAGCCCCTCGGCGGTGACTTGCAGCGCGCTCGACGGCGACTGCGAGGCGAACTTGCGGATACGCCGGTGAATGTCCTCGAACTCGATCTTCACCGTCACCGCGTTCGTGGGTTTGGTGAATTTCAAATCCGTGTCGCTCACGCGGACCTCCTCGCGCGTCAGCGGCAGCACGTAGAGTCCGTTGCCGTCGCGGTTGCTCTGGAAGAAAAGATATTTGCCGTCCGGCGACCACGCGGGCTGGCTGTGGGTGGCGTAGAGCTTGGTGATGTTCTGCGGCTGGCCCACGCCATTGGCCGCGATGATCCAGAGATTCCACGCCTTGCTCTCGCCGCGATGCGCGTAGCAAATCCACTTCATGTCCGGCGACCATTCGAATTCCCCGCCGCCCTGATTGCGCCACTGCGGGCCAGGCACGCTCACGAGTTTCTTCACTTCCTTGTTCGTCAGGGTGAGCGTGTAGAGACCACCGTCAGGGCCCGTGACCCAGAAGCCGAGCGTGCTGCCGTCGGGCGAGACTTTCATTTTCTCCACGTCGCTGTCGCGCTTCC
Source organism: Pedosphaera sp. (assembly GCA_031380445.1). Lineage (GTDB taxonomy): Bacteria > Verrucomicrobiota > Verrucomicrobiia > Limisphaerales > SIBH01 > JANNGC01. The sequence continues at coordinate 3,579 of JANNGC010000591.1, read as the reverse complement.
AGAGCGGCGTGACCTTCCGCGTCTTCACGTCCATCTCGTAGATGCGCGTGTAGGATTCGCGGTCAGAGGTGAAATAAATCTTCTTCCCGTCCTTGGACCACGAGAAGTCCGAGTCATCACCCGCCCAGTCCGTGAGCCGCGTCGCGTACTCCGCGCCCTTGGCCGCGATGCCTTTCGGCTTCTCCAGCGGGATGGTCCAAATCTCGCCCTGCAATCCGAAGGCGAACAACTTCCCATCCGGCGACGGCTCGGCCTCGGTCACGCCCGTGGTCTGCTTCTCGCGACGGCGCGTGGTTTGTTTTTCATCAGCGGCGGCGAGGAGTTTTAATTTCTGCGGCTCGGTCTCGCCCTTTTTCAGCAGATACAAATCCGGCCCGTACTCGAACGCGATGTCGCCGCTCTTCCCCGCCACACTCGGCGAGCGCACCGATCCGCCCGTAAAAATGGTGAGTTGCTGGCGCGAACCATCTTCGTCGTAGGCCCACAGATTCGGCGTGCGCCGCGGATTGTCGGCGAGCGGAGAAACCGTCTCGCCCATCGGCGTCGTCGAAGGCGTCAGTTCATCCACCGTGACCGCGAGAATTTTTCCGTCCGGCAAATAGCGCGGCCAGAGATGTTGGAAACCGTTCGTCGTGAGCGCGCGACGTTCGCCGCTCTCGGCATTGAGCAGCCAGAGTTGCGCCGCCGCCGAGCCTTGGTAGCGCGGGCGCGTGAAGGGAAATCCGTAGCGCCCATACACCACCGTCTTCGCGTCCGGCGAGTAGTTGGGATAATTGATGGTCGCGTAATCCTCGGTGAGCAGCCGCGTCCGCCCGCTGTTCACGTCGAGCGCGAAGAGGGAATGGTTCACCGTGTCGCGCTTGCTGGAGAAGAGCAGATACTTGCCATCCGGACTCCAGCCCGCCGGCACTTCGCTGCCGGAATGCCAGGTCAGTTGTTTCGCGCCGCCGCCCTCGGCAGGGATGACGTAGATGTCCGAGTTGCCGTTGCGCTTGCTGGTGAAGGCAATCCAGTTTCCGTCCGGCGAAAAGATCGGCGCAGAATCCATCTCCAGATGCGACGTGATCGGCGTGGCCCGCCCGCCGCGCGCATCGGAAACCCAGATGTCGCCGCGATACACAAACGCGAGCCGCCGGCCATCAGGACTGAGCGCGGGCTGGCGCGCGCCGATGATCGGAGCATTCGTGGGCGGCGGCAGTTGCGCAGAAAGAGTGAGTGCGAAGAAAACGACGGCGAGGCCGGACCAGCGCGACAGTTTAGAATTCATGGCAGTCAATGGACTGCGAAACTAGGAAAGCTGTTCACGAAAGCGAGCCAACAAATTGGCGTGGCGCATGACGGGAGCAGCGGACCGCCGAGTCCGCAGTTTCGTGAAACGCTTCCGATTTGCTTTCACCGGACATGACTGTCCGGCGCTCCGGGTATTTGACCGCGCCACCGGCACGAGACTGGAAAGTCTCGGAACCTGCCGCCTGGAAAGCCGGCGTTACGCCGCGTCAAACCCGCCCTTGCCTGACCGGAACAATTCCCGTAGGACTCCCGCGCGGTTCACACCCGCGCAAAAAAACTATGTCAATGCTCGCAGGAAAACTCGGAATCGTCTTCGGTGTCGCCAACAAACGCTCCATCGCCTGGGCCATCGCCCAAGCCTGGCACAAGGCCGGCGCGCGCCTCGCCTTCACCTATCAGGGCGAGCGGTTGAAAGAGAACGTCGAGGAACTCGTCGGCACCTTCGGCGCGGATACGCTGCTCATGCCGTGCGACGTGACGAAGGACGAGGACATCGATCTGGTGTTCAAGACCGTGGGCGAAAAATTTGGCAAGCTCCACCTGCTCCTGCACTCCGTGGCCTTCGCGCCGAAAGAATCGCTGGAAGGCGAGTTCGTGAACACCACTCGTGAGGCGTATCGCATCGCGCACGACATCAGCGCCTACTCGCTCGTCGCGCTCTCGCGCGGCGCAGCGCCGCTGATGACGGAAGGCGGCAGCATTGTCGCCATGAGTTACTACGGTGCGGAAAAAGTCGTGCCGCACTACAACGTGATGGGCGTGGCCAAGGCTTCGCTCGAAGCCAGCACGCGCTACCTCGCCTACGATCTCGGCCAGAAGAAAATTCGCGTCAACTGCATCAGCGCCGGCCCGGTGCAGACGCTGGCCGCGCGCGGCATCAGCGGCTTCAGTTCGATGATGAAGCACTACGAGGAGCACGCGCCGCTCAAACGCAGTTGCACGACTGAGGAACTCGGTTCCACCGGCGTCTTCCTCGCGAGCGACGGCGCAGCGGCCATCACCGGCCAGGTGCTTTACGTGGACGGCGGCTACCAGATCATGGGGATGTGAGCATGGGGATGTGAGGTGATCTGTTGCGTTTCAACCTTCCGACTGGCGAAGGCGCGATTCTTTGGACTCGCGCCTTTTCCATTTCCATCGGCGGTGATTTCGGTACAGTCGCGCCCACACAGCCGCATGAAACAAACGCGCACGAAGGGATGAAAGCCGTCCTGCTCATCGAAGACGACAGTGAGTTGCGACCGATGATCGCGGCGGTGCTCGGGCAGCACGGCTGGAAAGTCATCGAGGCTGCGGACGGCGAAGTGGGGCTGGAACTGGCGCAACAACACCGGCCCGACATCATCGTCTGCGACCTGCTCATGCCGCGCTGCAACGGCTTCCAAGTCTGCCGTACCGTCCGCAGCATTCCCGAGTTGCGCGACACGAAGATCGTGATGATTTCCGGACGCGGCTATGCCACCGACAAGCTCAACGCGCTCGAAGCCGGCGCGGATGAATACCTCGTGAAGCCGATCAGCCCGAGCGACCTGCGCGCGGCGTTGCGCAAGATCACGTCCGAAGAATTTCCCACCGAGATCAAAAAGAAACCCGAGCCGCTCCCGCCCGCTGCCAGCGTGAACGGCCCGCCGACCGTGCGCTTCTGGGGCGTGCGCGGCTCCATCGCTTCGCCAGGGCCGAGCACAGTTTTTTACGGCGGCAACACGACGTGTGTGGAAGTGCGCGCGGACGGCGAGATCATCGTGCTCGACGCCGGCACGGGCATCCGCCTGCTCGGCCTCGCGCTGGCGAAGGAATTTGGCGCGCAACCGTTGAACCTCACGCTGCTGCTCACGCACACGCACTGGGATCACATCCAGGGCTTTCCGTTTTTTGTTCCGGCCTACAATCCGAAGAACCAGGTCCGCATCCTCGGCTACGAGGGCGCGCGGCAGGGACTCGCGGCCACGCTCGGCACGCAGATGGAAAGCCCGTACTTTCCCGTCGGGCTGAAAGAACTGCCCGGCCACATCCGCATCGAGGAGTTGCGCGACATGGAATTTCACGTCGGCAAAGTGCGCGTGCAGGCCATGTTCATGAATCACCCCGGCATCTGCGTGGGCTACCGCTTGCACACCAGCGCCGGCGTCATCGTCTTCATCCCGGACAATGAGCCGTATCTTCGGATGCGCGTGCAGCCCGGGACGGCGGACGCGAAAGAGATCGAGTTCGCCGAACAGCAGGACGAGAAGCTCATCGAGTTTATCCGCGGCGCGGATGTGCTGATCATGGACGCGCAATATGACTGCG
>JANNGC010000556.1:0-2949 GCA_031380445.1 Pedosphaera sp. | reverse complement strand
AAGAAAACCCCCGTCCCTCCGGCAGCACCAAGCTCACCGGACGTCCCTACTGGCGCATTCGCGTCGGCGATTACCGCGTGCTGTATCGCATCGAGGACGACGTGCTGATCGTGACCGTGATTGAGATCGGACACCGCCGGGAGATTTACCGCTAGGCCATGCGTCGCTTCAGCCAATTTGGAATCAGAGTTTGCGTGCTTTGGATCTTTCTCATCGGCGTTCTGGTAAAGTGTGCGGAAACCTCTCCCCGCGTCTTCAGCGTCAGCCCCGGCGTCCTGCCGAAGATGAAAGCGCGGCTCGCCACGAACGACGCCTCACTCCTCCCCGCCTTCCGCAAACTGACCAACGACGCCAATCGCACGCTGAACTTCACGCCGCTCTCCGTGCTGGAGAAACCCAAGGCCGGCGCGAGCGGCGACAAGCATGACTATCTCAGCCAAGCTCCGTACTTCTGGCCTGATCCCGCGAAGCCCGACGGGCTGCCCTACATTCGCAAAGACGGCCAGCGCAACCCCGAGAGCGGCGACAAACATTCGGACGCGCCGCGCCTGGCCCGCATGGCGGACGCGGTGGAAACGCTGGCGTTCGCGTATTTTTTCACACGCGACGAACGCTACGCCGCGCACGCCGCAAAGGTCTTGCGCGTGTGGTTTCTGAATTCGGCCACGCGGATGAATCCAAATTTCAACCAGGCCCAGGCCATCCCCGGCGTGAACAACGGGCGCGGCATCGGGATGATCGAAAGCCGCAGCCTGATGCCGGTCTGCGATGCCGTCGGGCTGCTCGCCGGTTCCACGAACTGGACAAAGGCCGACGACGATGGAATGAAAAAGTGGCTCGGCGAATTTCTCCAGTGGGCGCAGACCAGCGCGAACGGACGCGACGAGCGCGCGGCGAAAAACAATCACGGCTCCTGGTACGACGCGCAGCTTGCGCACTACGCGCTGTTCACCGGCGACACGAATCTCGCGCGGCAAATTATCGTCTCCGCGCAGACCAACCGCCTCGCGCGGCAGATCAAAATTGACGGCACGCAGCCGCTCGAACTCGCGCGCGCGGATTCCTTCAGCTACTCGCGCTTCAATCTTCAGGCGCTCTTCGAGGTCGCGACGCTCGGCGAGCATGTGGGCGTGGACCTGTGGCATTTCCAGACGCCGGGCGGAGCGAGCTTGCGGAAGGCGCTCGACTTCCTGCTGCCCTACGCCGAGCAGCCGGACAAACCGTGGCCCTACGAAGTCGGCAAGAAGGAGACGCGCTCGCTGGATGCTGTGCTGCGCCGGGCCACCGCAGTGTACCAAGACGAGCGACTGGAAGCTTTGCTCAAGAAAGACGCTGGCGCGAGAAACGCCCGCGAGGTCCTGCTCATTCCGCTGAACTGATTTTATGCCCACACGCATCAACGCTTCGCTCACACCACAGAAGCTCGTTCCGAAAATTCAACGGCTGTTCGAGCTGTCCGCCGAAAAAATCCTGAGCATCGAGCGCACTTGGAAGCCCGAGGACGGCACGCCCGTGTTCACGGTGAAAGGGAAATACACCTCGCGCGGCTGGACGGAGTGGACGCAGGGCTTTCAATACGGCTCCGCGCTCCTGCAATTCGACGCCACCGGCGACGAGCAGTTCCTGAAGATTGGCCGCGACAACACCGTGCAGAAGATGGCCACGCACGTCTCGCACACCGGCGTGCATGACCACGGCTTCAACAACGTCTCGACCTACGGCAATCTGCTGCGCCTGATGCGCGAAGGGAAAATCGCGCACAACGCGGACGAAAAAAACTTCTACGAACTGGCGCTGAAAGTTTCCGGCGCAGTGCAGGCGGCGCGGTGGACAAAGACTGGCGACGGCACCGGCTTCATCCATTCTTTTAACGGCCAGCACTCGCTGTTCGTGGACACCATCCGTTCGTGCCGCGCGCTCGCGGTGGCTCATCAACTCGGCCACGCCTTGATGGGCGAGCAAGACGAGCGCATCTCGTTGCTACTCCGCGTCGTGGAACACGCCATGAACACTTCACTGCACAATATTTACATGGGAGACGGCAAGGATGCCTACGACGTGCGCGGACGCACCGCTCACGAAGCGGTCTTCAACGTGACCAGCGGTTGCTTTCGCTGCCCCAACTCACAGCAAGGCTACTCTCCGTTCAGCACCTGGACGCGCGGACTGGCCTGGGCGATTTGCGGATTCGCGGAGCAGTTGGAATTTTTTCAGCACCTCACGGACGAGGAGATTGAAACTGAAGTCCTGTTCCGTGGGCGCAAGCCATCGCGAGAAACAGCCAGACTGATCAAACGACTGCGCCGGGGCGCAACCGCCGCCGCCATGTCGCCGGATGAAATTCGCGGCTGGATGCTGCGAACCGCCCTCGCCACCGCCGACTTCTACCTCGCCCACTCCTGCCGCGACGGCATTCCGATGTGGGACACGGGCGCACCGAACCTCCACAATCTGCCGAAGAACTATTTGGACAAGGATTCCGACCCGTTCAATCCGCACGAGCCGGTGGACTCCTCAGCGGCGGCGATTGCCGCGCAGGGCTTCATCCGTCTCGGCAATTACCTGATCGCGCAGGGGAAGAAAAAGGACGGCGCGCGTTACCGTCAGGCGGGACTCAGCATCGCGGCCACGCTGTTCGACGAGCCGTATCTTTCCACGAACGCGAAGCACCAAGGACTCATCCTGCACTCGGTGTATCACCGTCCGAACGGCTGGGATTACATCGCGCCCGGCCAGCAGGTGCCGAACGGCGAAAGCTCGATGTGGGGCGACTACCACGCGCGCGAACTGGCGCTGCTCATTTTGCGTGAGGCCCGCGGGGAGTCGTATCTCACGTTCTTCGCCTACTGAACGAAGCGCGGACATTACAGTCCGCAGCAGGCCGCGGAATGGTGAGAGCGACCAGCGTGGTGTCACCCGCCGGCCATAGTTTCGTGCTGGCGCCAGGTA
>JANNGC010000534.1:0-3487 GCA_031380445.1 Pedosphaera sp. | reverse complement strand
GGCATCATCTCGGAAGGGCTGTTCGCCATCCTGGTCATCATGGCGGTGGTGACGACGCTGATGGCTTCGCCGATTTTTGAGCGGCTGGTGGGGACGGGGACGTTTCGTTCCGAGGAAGTGAAGGAGAAGAGTCGTTCCGTTCCTGCGCGATCGGCGTGAATTGAAGTGCGTGGGCCGCGACGCGCTGCCTGAGCCTGTCGTTCAAGATGCCCGCAGCTTGTCCCTCACCCATGCCCGCGCCTCATCTGCCGTTTTCAACTCCTCCGCGAGCTGGTGATCACGCAGTTCATGCAGCAGCGCGCCCAGCGCCGGCCCGGGCTTCATGCCGAGCGCGATCACGTCCGCGCCGGTCAGTAGCGGCGGAAAGAGGTTGGGTTGCTCATCCATCTGCGCCTGCTGCGCGACGAGGAAATCGTAGATGTCCAACTGCCGGTGTGAGCCGAGACAGTCGAGGCGGTGCAGCGCCAGTTCGAGCGGGAAGGTCTCGCGCAACAGCATCCGGCGCAGCGTGTTCTTGCGCATCTTCGGCGCGTCCTTGAACTGCATGTGATGGCGCACAGCGGCCACGATTTCATCCGTCTGCCGGCGGGGAAATTTCAGGCGCTGAAGAATGATCTCGGCCATGTCGGCCCCCACTTTCTCGTGCGTGTAGAAATGAATCAGGCCGTCCTCGCCGCGCGTGGCGGTGACGGGCTTGGCGATGTCGTGGAGCAGGGCGGACCACGCGAGCGATTCCTGCGAAGGCAAGGTGGCAAGCCTCGCGCTGCGAGGCGTCGCATCACCAGCCGCCTCATCCTCCGCTTGCAGCGCGAGCGGAGCCACTTGACTGGGCAGATTCTCCAGCATCAGGCGGATGTGATTGAACACCGAACCTTCGGGATGATAGTCGGGCGACTGATCGCACGTCAGCGTTGGCACCAGCTCCGGGAGGACATGCGGCAGGAGTCCGCTTTCGTGCAGCAGTGTCAGCCCGCGCGCGGCGTGCGGCGACGTGAAGAGCTTGTTCAGTTCATCGCGAATGCGCTCGGAACTCACGAGTTTGATTTTCTCGGCGTGCTTTTGCACCGCCGCCATGGTCTGCGCCTCGATGTCGAAGCCGAGTTGCGCGGCGAAACGGATGGCGCGCAGCAGGCGCAAATGATCTTCGCCGAAGCGTTCGTCCGGCGAGCCGACGGTGCGAATGAGTCGCGCGCACAAATCTTTTTCGCCACCCACCCAGTCATGCACCTGCTCGGTGACGGGATCGTAGAACAGCGCGTTGACGGTGAAGTCGCGGCGAATGGCGTCTTCACGGGCGTGGCTGAAACGCACGGTGCCGGGGCGTCGCCCGTCCTCGTAGTTTTCTTCCGCGCGAAAGGTGGCGACTTGGAACTGGTGGCCGCCCTCGAGCACAACGATCACACCGAACTGTTTGCCGACCGGAATGGTGTGCGAGAAAAGCGCCTCGATCTGATCGGGCGTGGCGTTGGTGGCCACATCGTAATCGTGCGGTTCGCGTCCGAGCAGCGCGTCGCGCACGCAGCCGCCGGCCCAGAAGGCTTCATAGCCGGCGTGGCGCAGGCGGCGGACAATTTCCGTGGCGGTGTGGCGCATCGTTGTGGGGAACGAGTTACACGACGGGGGCGGGAAAGACAAACGGGAAGGGCGTCTTATCGTGGTTCACTCTTGTCAGATTTCGGCGAGCTCGACGGATGTTTCGCCAGCAATCTCATGCCGTAAAAAGTGTAGAGCAGCCCCGACAGGCCGGTGAGCACCGCCGCGCCGATGCAGATGCCGTACTGCCAGCGCGCGTCGAACTTGAACAGCGCCCAGAGCACGGCGGCCATTTGCAAAACCGTCGCGGCTTTGCCGATGAGGTGCGGCTTGATCTTGACGCCGCCGGCCACCATGTGAATCAGCGCGAAGCCGAGCAGCAAAAGCACGTCGCGACTCAGCACGGTAACGGTGAGCCAGACGGGGATGGGCGCGAGATGCGGCTCGTTCCGCAGCGAGAGCAGCACGATGCCCGACACGAGCAGGAGCTTGTCCGCCAGCGGATCGAGGATGGTGCCGAGTTCGCTCCACTGGTTGTAATGACGCGCGATGAACCCATCAATGCCGTCGCTGATCGCCGCGACCGCGAAGCAGCCGATGGCCAGCCAGCGATAAAACTCGATGCCGGTCTTCACGTAATAAATCACCGCGATGATGAAGAATGGGACGAGCAGGATGCGGCAGATGGTGACTTTGTTGGCCGTGGTCATTTTGAGCGGACGCAGTCTGGCGCGGGCCGGAGCCGATGTCCAATGTCCAGTCGGGCGTGCCGGTTAGATTTTGGAGTTTGGAATTTGTTTGGGATTTAAGGTTTGGAGTTTGGAATTTCTCCCCTGAAGCAGCATCACCGTCACCGCCGCGCCCACGGATGCCAAGACCAGCAAGGTCGAGAGCGCGTTGATGTCCGGCGTCAGCCCGCGTTTCACCGACGAGTAGATGAAAATCGGCAGCGTGGTCGCACCCGGGCCGGTCGTGAAAAAGCTCACCACGAAATCATCCAGGCTCAACGTGAACGCGAGCAACGCGCCCGCCAGAATGCCCGGCCCGATCAACGGCAGCGTGATGCGGCAAAAACATTGCCAACGATTCGCACCGAGATCGTGCGCGGCTTCAGTCAGCGACGGATCAAGTCCCGCCAGCCGCGCGCGCACCACGAGCGTCACGAACGGAATCTGCAACGTGATGTGCGCCAGCGTCATCGTGAACAGCCCGGGCGCGAGCGCATCCGTCCACCGGCGCAGCACCGCGTAGAACATCAGCAGCGCGATGGCCATGACGATGTCGGGGACGACGATGACGCTTTGCAGCGTGGCCTCGGCGAAGCGTTTCCCGAAAAAAGTTCCGCGCCGCAGCGCCAGCGCGAGCAGCGTGCCGAGCGTGGTGGAAACAGCCGTGCTCATCGCGGCCAGCGCCAGTGTGATCATCGTGGCGTGCTGCGCCGGTTCGTGGTGCGCCAGCGTGCCATACCAGTCTGTGGTGAAACCGCGCCATTCCGTGCCGCGCGGTGCGCGGTTGAAGGATTGCACTACCACGACAGCCAGCGGCGCGTAGAGAAAAACGTAGAGCAGCACGCTGACGATGAGCAGGGCGATGGAGCGCCGGTTTCTCAAAGCAACTCCTCCTTCCTGCGGGTCACGCGCGCGTTGAACCACAGCGCGAGCAACACCACGAGCATCGCCACCGTCGCGACGGCCGAGCCGAACGGCCAGTTCTGGCTCGCGCCAAATTGCTGTTGAATCACGTTGCCGAGCAGCACCGTCTTCGCGCCGCCGAGCAGATCGGGAATCACGAACTGTCCCGTCGCCGGCACGAACACGAGTGTGAGGCCCGCTGCGAGTCCGGGCGTGATCTGCGGGAGAATGGCGTGACGAAAAACCTTCGCGCCGGACGCGCCGAGATCGCGCGCGGCTTCGGCGAGCGTCCAGTCAATCTTCTCCACCGAGGCGAAGAGCGG
>JANNGC010000519.1:0-1695 GCA_031380445.1 Pedosphaera sp. | reverse complement strand
GTCCGCGCGATCCAAGCCGGGCGAAACTGCGGCCTTCCATCGCGAATTACGAACACGCGGACTCGGCGGTCCGCGCTCCGGCTGTTTGGGCTGAGCGTCCTCAAGTCGTGTTCGTTCATAATGGCGTTTGCACTTTCGCAGCGGCCTTGCGCGCGCCTTTTTTGACCGGCCAGTCGGCGTTCTCGGTGCGGGCGGATTTCATGAAGTTCTCCAGTTGCGCCACGATTTCAGGATGCGCGGAGGCGACATTCTTCGTCTCGCTCGGATCCCGCGCGAGGTCGTACAGTTCCGTCGGATCGTCGAGATGATTGCGCACCGCCTTCCAGTCGCGCCAGCGCGCGGCCTGCGTGAAACCGCCTTCGTGAAACTCCCAGTAGAATTTTCGCTCCACCAGTTCCGGCGCAGCGCGACCCGCGAACATCGGCCAGAGGTTCGTGCCATCGAGTCCGGCGGGAACCGTCGCGCCGCCGAGCGTCGCGAGCGTCGGCAGCACATCGGGGAACCACCAGCGCGCGTCGCTCGTCACGCCCGCCGGCACGCGGCCCGGCCAGCGCACAATCGTCGGCACGCGAATGCCGCCTTCGTAGTGCGCGCGCTTGATGCCGCGGTACGGCCCGCTGCTGCGGTTGAAGTCAGGATTGTTCCCGCCCTCGCGATGCGGCCCGTTGTCCGACGTGAAGATGACGAGTGTGTTCGTGTCGAGGTTCAGTTCCTTGAGCAGCGCGAGCAGGCGGCCGACATCGCGGTCGAGGCGTGTGATCATCGCGGCATGGCCCTTCTGCGGTTCCGGCCAGTCGAGCTTTTCGTAGTCGCCGAGTTCCGGCACTTCCATGCCGAGCGCCTTCGCTTCGTTGTTCGCGTGCGGCAGCGTGGGCGTGAAATAGAGAAAGAACGGGCGGCTCTGGTTCTCGCGCACGAACTTCAATGCTTCGTCGGCGAACAAGTCGGCGGCGTATTCGCGGCGCACGGTGGCGCGGCCTGCGCCGAATTCGTTCGCGTCCGGCACCACGTTGTTGAGCTTCACCCGCTGGTCGTTGCGCCAGAGAAATTCGGGATAGTAGTTGTGCGCGTGATGCTGATTCAGGAAGCCGTAGAAATAATCGAAGCCATGACGCCACGGCAGTCCCGGTTCCGCTTCGCCGACATCGCCCAGCCCCCATTTGCCAACCAGCCCGGTGCGGTAGCCCGCCTGCTGCAACAGCGCGGCGATGGTCACGTCGTTGGAGCGCAGCGATTGCGCGAGCGGATTTTGTTTCCCGGCATTCCCGCGCACCGTGGCGTGGCCGGTGTGGCGCCCCGTCATCAGCACACCGCGTGATGGGGCGCAGACCGTCGAGCCGGAATAGACCTGCGTGCAGCGCATGCCCTCCGCCGCCATGCGGTCGAGGTGCGGCGTCTTGATGCGCGCCTGTCCGAAGCAGCCGAGGTCGCCGTAGCCGAGATCGTCCGCGAGGATGAAAATGAGATTGGGCTTCGCGGCGGGTTCGGCGGCGCGGAGTGGTTCGCTGAAAACGAAACTCAAAACAGTCAGAAGGAACACAGTTGTCCACCGCATCGGAGCGCGGACCGCCGAGTCCGCGCGATCCAAATTTTTCCTCACGCAAAAATTCCGGCGTGATTTGCAGGACGTGGACGCATCACTGGTTGAGACACGAGTTTTGATGGGTGGAAGCCCGCCCTCACCCCGGCCCTCTC
>JANNGC010000514.1:0-6415 GCA_031380445.1 Pedosphaera sp. | reverse complement strand
GAGTGCGGTCGCTTTAGCGCCGCTTTCAACGCATCCAAAACAAAAAGCGGCACCATCATTTCTCCGCCTTCTCCTCCACCGCCGTCTTGATCGCGTTCACACCCAGCGGCTTCGCCTGATCAAACGTCCCCGTCGGAAATTTCACCCCGCGCTTCTCCCGTTTGAAAATGATGCGCGTGAAATCCCCGCCCGGCTCGCGCATCACCACTTCGCGCGTCGCGGACAAGTCCGGCTCCAAGTGAATCTCCAGCGCCGCGAGCATGGAACGCACATCCTTTTCCTTCGGCACCATCGTCACCACCGCGACGTGGCCGGTGGCGACGCTGACCGTGAAGTCGCTCGTCAGCGCGTCGAGCTTGCCCTGGTGCATCAGCGTCATCTGCTCCATCACCCGTTGGAGCATTTGCGGGAACCCGAGCTTCAATTTTTTCCACTGGCCGTCCGTCTGCTCGAACTGCGCGACGGATTTGCGCGCGCCCAGCAGGATGGATTGATACGGCGCGGTCGTCTCCCAGCGGATCAAGTCGGGCCGGTCAATCATCATCACGCCCTGGCTCTTCAACGGCTCGGCGAACAGTTGCAACCGCCGTTCCTGATCGAACTCCAGATACACCGAGGTCAGCGACGACATCTTCTGCTGCAAGTCGGCGAGCAAGGGTTTCGGATCGGCGACGGTCGTGAGCGGAACTTCTGCGCCACTCGCTGCCAACAGACCGACCAGCATCAGCATCGAAACAGCCTGGAGAAATTTTGCGCAGCGCGGGTTGGTGCGAACGCCGTTCCCCTCACCCCGGCCCTCTCCCGATGGGAGAGGGAGAATCGCATCCAGCCTTCTTCCATCCGCACGCGTCCGTCCTTCGCCAATGGCTGACTGACTGGCTCCCTCTCCTCTGGGGAGAGGGCCGGGGTGAGGGGAATGGTGCGCTCGAAGCCCCACCACTCCACTCATCCGCCGCCGATCGTGTTCCGTCTTCATTTCAACAACTTATCCACTCGCACGACTTCGTAACCGCGCGCGCGCAATCCCGCCAGCAGCAGTTTCACCGTCGCCAGCACGCGCGCGGCGGGAATGTTCCCGTCATGCAGCAGAATGATTCCGCCCGGTCGCACGCGCCGCAGGATGCGCCGCACCACAACCTCCGGGTCGGCGCATTGCGTGTCCAGCCCGCGCGCCGACCAGCCGATGACGCGCAGCCCTTCCAGTTTCGCCGCGCGGAAGGTGCGGGGATTCGACAGTCCCATCGGCGGACGGAACAGTTGCGGCGCCCGGCCGGTGGCCTCCTGCACGGCGTTCTGCGTGCGCCGCATTTCCTCTCGCAACCGCGCGACGCCGAAAAAATTCGTGGCGTAGCTGTGCGAGTACGAATGGTTCTCCAGTAAATGCCCCTCGCGCACGATGCGCACGGCCACTTCGGGATGCGCCGTCACGCGCGCGCCCACGGCGAAGAAGGCGGCGGAAATCTTTTCCTCGCGCAACCAGTCGAGCAACGCGGGCGTGGACTCCGCATCCGGGCCGTCGTCGAACGTCAGCGCCACACGCTTCTGTGCAGTGGAACCACGGCAGATGAACGGGCCGAACAAACTCAGTTGTGGAAACGCCACGCCCAGCCCGATGACGACGGGCAGTATCACCACGACGGCGACGAGCAGCTCGTGCCGGCCTGAAATCAGCACGGAGGCTCCGAGCAACGCCGACAAAATGAGAATGATGTGGAAGCGGGTCATGCGCGTGGTAGCAGCCATCGGAGCGCGGACCGCCGAGTCCGCGCGATCATGCCTCGTTCCGACGCGCGCCTCTTTGCTGGAGCTATGAACACGCGGACTCGGCGGTCCGCGCTCCAATGACGCGCCCGACAACTCACGGCTCGATCAGACACAGCGCCTTTCCTCCGCGCGCGGACAACGTGTAAAGCAGCACCCCACATTGACGCTCGCGGGCGAGATTCACCGCGAAAGAAAAACCGAGCGCCGACGCCGAGTGAAATTCGCCGCAGTCCTGTTTGTAGGTTTGATGTTCAATGCGGCGTCCGGCACGCGCGGATAGTTCCGCCGCGACCGACTGGTAAGAAGTTTCCAACGCCGCCAGCCCGCCCGCTCCACTCACGAACACGCCGATGGATTCCAATTTCACCGCGCTCGTGATCCAATCCACCTCGCGCACCGCATCGAACGGACGGCGGTAGCGACCGAGGCGGATGGCCGTGACGCGGGCCAGTGCCGCGCTTGGAGCGCCGATTTCCAAATCGGCGCGTTGATTGGCCGAACCCGCACGAGCCGATTTTGAAATCGGCGCTCCTTCCAGCCGCGCCATCATCGCGCCTTCGCCGGGAATGGTCTGCTCGTTCCACAGTCCCCAGCGTTTGCCGATGGCGAGCGGATATTTTTGCAACTCATCCACCGCGCCCGCGAGCGCGACGTCGGCCTCGCCATTGTCCAGTTGCCGCCAGGCCTGCCAGAGCGCGCACTCGAAGGTGATTTCGCCCGCCGTGGGCGCGGAGTTCAGACCGCGCGCGCCCAAATCCATCGCGACCTGTCCCGCTGGCGCATTGTGAACGGAGCCGGGAAAGCGCGCGGGCATCGGCTCGGCTTCGTCTTTCGCAATCAGGTTCTCGATGAACACCGCGCCTTCGCCCAGGCAGCCGAAGCCCGTGCCGAGCGCGATGGCGACCCGTTGTTCCGAACTGTTCGCGCCCGCACGACGCGCCGCGAGCACGGACATCTGGTGCATCCGTCCGAGGCGACGCCGTTGATTGGGCGTGAGCGTCGTGAGGTCTGGCGGCGGACAGGCGTGAACCAGCATCGTGCCGGGAGCCAAGGGCGGTTCCATGTTCCAAACGCTCGGCGCAGCGGCGGGCGCAATGACGCCGAGTCCAGTCACGCTCACCGGCGCGGGACGATTGAAGCGCGGGCGTTCCGTCACGTCAGGCGTGGAGAAAATCAGCACGGCATTGTTGCCGCCGAAGCCGAACGAGTTGCTCATCACATGCGTCATCGGCGCCGAACGCAACGTCGTGACGGGCTGAAGACCAATCGCTTCGTCCTTCTGCGCGAAGCCCGGATTCGGCGGCAACAACTGTCGGCGCAAAGCTTCGACACACACGACCGCCTCCATCGCGCCGCTCGCCGCGAGCGCGTGGCCGAAAAAGCGTTTCGTGCTGGAGAACGGCGGCACGCTTCCGCCGAAGACAGTTTTCAACGCCTTCGATTCGGCGAGGTCATTGTCGCGCGTGCCGGTGCCGTGGGCGTTCACGTAATCAATCTTTGCCGCGTCCAGTCCGGCGCGACGTAGCGCGCCTTGCATCGCGGCCGCCGCACCCGCGCCTTCGGGATGCGGCGCGGTCGCGTGATGCGCGTCGCAACTCGCACCCCAGCCCGTGAGTCGCGCCAGGATTTTCGCCCCGCGTCGCCGCGCGGATACCTCCGACTCCAACACGAGCATCGCCGCGCCTTCGCCGAAACTCATGCCGCCGCGCGTCGCGTCGAACGGGCGGCAGCCTTGCGCGTCCACGAGCAGCAGCGAGTGGAAGCCGCCCCACGTCATGCGCGCGAGCGAGTCTGCGCCGCCCGCGAGCATCACGTCCGCCTCGCCGGCCAGAATCATTTCCGCCGCCGTGGCGATGGCCAGCGAGCCGGAGGAGCACGCGGTGGCAATGGAGAACGACGGGCCGAACAGGCCGAAGTCCTCCGCGATCAATTCCACCGTCGAATGACACTCGTGAAAGCGCGTGGCGCGCGGACGCATCTTCCCGTCCTTCATCAAGCGGATGAGAAATTCTTCACTGTCGAAGGAGCCACCGACGGAGCAGCCGAGGATCAGTCCCGCTTGCTCGCCGAGATTTTCCGGCAGCAATCCGGCGGAACGAATCGCGTCGCGCGCCGCGATCCAGCCGAGGCGGTCTCCGCGCGAGGCGTGGCGCGGTGCGCCGAGTTCGAGGAGATCGAGGCGCACTTCGCCGACCGGAACTTGTCCGTAACGCGGGGAGGAAAAAAGGGTCAGCGGCTTTAGCCCGTCGGTGCCCGCAGCGATGGCCGACCAGACGGCTTCCGGGCCGCAACCCGGCGCGGCGATGATGCCGAGGCCGGTGATGACAGGGGCGCGCGCGTTCACTGTCCGGCGCGGCGGGCGGCGATGAAGTCGGCCAGCGTCCGCACGGAACGGAAGGCCGGGCGCCCTTCCTCGATGTCCTTGATCACGATGCCGTAATTTTTTTCCAGCATCACCACCAGTTCCAGCGCATCAATGGAATCCAGGCCCAGCCCGGTCCCGAACAACGGCGCGTCGTCGTCAATTTGTTCGGGTGTGACCTCCTGAAGATTCAGGGACTCGATGATTTTCGATTTCAGTTCTGCGGTCGAGATGGACATGGGTTTAAGCCGTCAATTTTTTCGCGCGGAACCTAGCGATGAGGCGGGGGCAAGTCACGGGCAATTTCCCCTGCGCTGAAATTCCGGATGCATCCGGTGCCGAGGGCCATGTGGACTGCGCCGGCAGAGCGGAGCGGCGACGGCGCTTTGGAACTGGCGGGCGCGTTTGAAAGCGGTGTCGCGCTTCGCTTGCCACCGCAGTCCATATTGCTCCACGCAGGATGAGGTGTTTGGTGCTACGCGCCAGCGTTTGGAGTGCGGTCGCTTTAGTGCCGCTTTTCCTCGGCCTCCTCTACCCGATGGTCACGCGCAGAAACGAGGCCCGTGCGCGCGCCACCACCGGCACGCCGAGAAAGTCCGCGAGCGCGGGCGAGACGACTTCCACAATGACGCAGACGCAGGCGTCGGCCTCGCCTCGCCGCAAAAGTTCCGTCGCCTCGGCCGGCACTTCGCGACCATCGCTTACGAAGCAAAGATTCGGCCCGGTGATGCGATGGCGGATGGCGATCTCGCCGATGGGCGCGCTGGGCAGCGTGTAGGTGAAGAGCGTGGGACTGGGACCGCCGGCCTGGTCGCGGCCTTTCCAATACTCGGCGTCCGTGGCCAGCGAACCGGCGGACGACGCGAGGCAGATGGCGATGCGGTCACGCGGCAGTTCGTCAAAGTTCACGCCCAGTTTTTCCACGGCCAACAGGGCGAGCTGGCTTAACACATCCATGCGCCCGAAGCGTGAGCCGAGTCGTGCTGATGCAACTTCCTCGCCAGAAACTTCGCTGGTGGCGGTGATGACAATTTTATCCATGACGCAAAACCAACGCGCTGTTCAGGCCGCCGAAGCCGGTGTTGAGTTTGAGGACGTGTCGCAAATTGTTCGCCGGACGCGGGGTGAGTACGAGGCTGGACGGCGTTCCGTCGGCGGGATTCGTGAGTCCCGGTGTGCCGGGGAGAAACTGATGCCGCAGGGCGAGCGCGCACGCGATGGTTTCCACCACGCCGGCTGCGCCGAGGGTGTGGCCGAGCATTCCTTTCAAGCCGCTGACGGGCGGGCACACCTCGCCGAAGATTGTTTTCAACGCCATGGATTCCATCGCGTCGTTGTAGGGCGTGCCGGTCCCGTGGACGTTGATGTAATCAATTGCTTCCGCGCGCACTTCGGCGGCGAGCAGGGCGGCGGTGATGGCTTGCGCGAGTCCCGCACCGTCGCGCGACGGGCCGGTCATGTGATTGGCGTCGTTGCTCGAACCCCAACCGCGCAGCGTGATGGCCGAATCAGAAACAAGGTCGCCACGCACGAGCACGATAGCCGCGCCCGCTTCGCCAGGACTCAGGCCGCAGCGGTCGCGGTCGAACGGACGGCAGCCCGCCGGATCAATCGCCTTCAACGACGTGAAGCCCGCGACGACGAACTCGGACAAATGATCCACGCCCACGACGAGCACGGCGTCTGCGAGGCCCCGTTGAATCCACTTCGCACCCTGGTGCAGCGCGACGTTGCCGGAAGTGCAGGCGACGGAGAGGCATTGCACCGGGCCATGCGCGCCGTGCTCGGTGGCAAGATCGGCGGCGAGCAAGTCGGCTTGCAGGTGACGGCGCGCGGTGTCGGAGCAAGGGCGTCCGGCGGACAATCTTTCGAGTGCTTCGATGTTCGCTTTGGTCGTGGCGAGGATCAGGCCGATGCGCGCGGGAGAAATTTTTTCGAGCCGTTCGCCTGCTGCGGCGCGCGCGTCGGTCAGCGCGTTCGTGGCGAGTTCGTGCGCGGGATTGTCGGAATCAAGATTGGCACGCGGAGCTGCGCCGACGATGTCGGATTGAAAACGGGGACTGCGAAAGCGCGCGTCCGGGCGCAGGCCGGTGCGGTTCTTTTGCAGCGCGGAGAGCAGTGCCTTCGTGCCTTGCCCGACCGCGCACACGACTCCGCAACCGGCGATGCTGACCAGCGGCTCACGCATACAAGGTCAGTTCTCCGGTGGCGATGAGGGTGGTGGGGTGAGACTCTGTCGAACCCTGACTGCTGGCGGAGCCAGCGCGAGCGGAGCGAGCATCCTCCGAG
>JANNGC010000496.1:0-13424 GCA_031380445.1 Pedosphaera sp. | reverse complement strand
ATCCACGAAGACTGCGAACGGCTGGCCGCACGAAACACTTTCCAAACGGCCCGGCACCGGTGCCATGTGCGCGAGTGCGGATTGAATTTTCTTCACGTCCAGTCCGAGCGCGAAGCCCGCGCCGGTCGCCGCCAGTGCGTTGTAAATGTTGTGCCGGCCAATCAGCGGCAGCTTGCAGTCGAAGGACTTGTCCCTGGACTCCACAGTGAAACTCGACATGTCCGCGCCGAGATGCACCTTCGTCGCGCGCACGCTGGCCGCGCTGCGCACGCCGTAGGTCAGCTTCAGCATCACGTCGGATTCCTGCGCCAGCCGAACGCCGCTCGCGTCGTCAATGTTGATGACCACCGCGCCGCGCTTCGAACCGCTGGACGTCTGGGTGAACAGTTTTTGCTTGGCGAGCAGGTAATTTTCCATGTCGCCGTGGAAGTCGAGATGGTCCTGGGTGAGGTTCGTGAAAATCGCCACGTCGAACTCGACGCCCGCGACGCGCTGCTGTTCGAGCGCGTGCGAACTGACTTCCATGACGCACGCCTTGCAGCCGCTCGCGACCATCTGCGCCATCATCTGCTGCACATCAGCCGACTCCGGCGTGGTGCGCGTGGCGGGAATCACGCGGTCGCCGATCTCGTAGCGCACGGTGCCGAGCAGTCCGGTTTTGAATCCAGCGGCTTCGAGCAACTCCTTGATCATGAACGCCACCGTCGTCTTGCCGTTCGTGCCGGTGACGCCAATGACTTGCAGCTTCGTGCTCGGGTGTTTGTAAAAGGAAGAAGCTGCACAGGCCAAAGCCAGGCGCGCATTTGGAACTTTTACCTTCGTCGCGCGCGGTGAAGTGAACCCGTTGCGCTCGCAAATGATCGCCGACGCGCCGCGCGAAATGGCGGTGTTGATATAGTCGTGCCCGTCCACGTTCACGCCGGGGATGGCGACAAACACCATGCCGGGCGTCACGCGCCGCGAGTCATAGACGACGCCGGCGATCTCGCGGTCCATCGGCCCCTCGGCCTTGTAACCGTGAACGTGTTTGAGCAGTTCTTTCAGTTGCATCGAATCAAAGTTTTTCGCGCGCGGGCGGGCGGTTCATCGCCTCTTTCGTCGTCGCGGGTTCCACGTCGGGTTTGAGATTGAGAAAATTCGCAGTGCGCTCGGCGATGCGTTTGAACACAGGCGAGGCGACCTGTCCGCCGTAGTAGCCGGTCTTTTTCAACGGCTCGTCCACGGAGACCGCGATGAGCAGCTCGGGGTTGTCCGCCGGGAAAAATCCGATGAAGGAGGCATAGTATTTTTCCTTGGTGTAAGAACCGTTGACCGGCTTTTCCGCCGTGCCGGTTTTTCCCGCCACAGTGTAGTTGTCCAGCCGGGCGCTTTCGCCGGTGCCGCTTTGCACCACGCTCTTCATGGCCTTCACGGAATCTTTCGCCGCCGTCGAACTGACCACGCGCCGCACGATTTGCGGATCGTATTTCACCACCGTCTCGCCTTTGTCATCTACCAGGCTGTCCACGATCATCGGGCGCATCAGCACGCCGTCGTTCGCGATGGCCGAGAGCGCCATCGCCATCTGAAGCGGCGTCGCGGCCACGCCCTGCCCGATGGGAATGCGCGAGATGTGGATGAGCGCCCAGTCCTTCGGACGCGGGAGAATGCCGCTCACTTCGCCGCTCAATGGCAGTCCCGTGCGCTGGCCGAAACCGAAGTCCCAGATGTATTTGAAGGCGCGTTCCTTGCCCATTTTGATCGCGACCTTGGCCGTGCCGATGTTCGACGACTCGGCGATGATTTCCTCGACCGATATCACCCCGTGATGTCCGTGGTCGTGGAGAATTCTTCCGGCGAAGGAGAACGCGCCGTTCTCGCAGTCGAAGCGGTCGGAGAGCCGCACCACGCTGTCATTCAACGCCCCGGCCAGCGTGACCGTCTTGAACGTCGATCCCGGCTCGAAGACGTCGGTGATGATGCGGTTGCGCCGCGCGTCAGCAGAGCTTTTCGAGGAGAAGTTCGGATTGAAATTCGGCAGCGTGGCCATCGCGAGAATTTCTCCCGTGCGCGGACGGATGACGACGGCCTGGGCGCTCTGCGCGTAATGCTTCGCCATCGGCACGATCAGTTCCTCCTCCACGATCTGCTGCACGCGCGCATCAATGGTCAGCTTCACGTTCAGGCCGGGACGCGCCTCCACGTCCTGTTCGCGGAACATGAAAATCTCCTGCCGCCCGCTCGTCGTCTCGGTCTTCACCCAGCCGCGCGCGCCATGGAGTTTTTCGTCGAAAGTTTTCTCAACGCCCTCGACACCGGCGGGCAGCGTGTTGGTGCGCCCGTTCTTCACGACCGTGCGTTCGCCGGTGAAGCCGAGCACATGCGCGGCGAGCGCGCCGTTCGGATAGGTGCGGACCTGATCGTCCTCGGTGTAAATGGCGCGCGTCCAGGCGAGCCGCAGTTCGCCATACTGTTTCTTGGTGAGTTTTTTCCCGTGCGTGATCACGGCGAACTGGTTGGTCAGTGCGGAACGAATTTTCTCCCAGTCTTCGACCGGCACGCGCTGCTTCAAAATGACGTAGCGCGCGGAGACAACCTCGCCCGTCGCGTTCACCCTGGTCTTGCTCAACATGTCGCGCAGCAAGGTCTCATTCGTCTTGAGCAGCGGCGCGAGGAAGCGGGCAATCTCCGCCTCCTGCCCTTTCAACGAGAGTGGATCGACGCACACCCGCCGGACGGGAACGCTGGTCGCGAGCGGACTGCCGCGCCGGTCAAGGATGTCGCCGCGCGGCGCTTCGCGGTAGTAGAAGTGGTCGTGCTGATCTTCGGCGAGCCGCGCGAACTCCTCGTGCTGCAAGACCTGAAGATCCACGAGCCGGCAGCCGAGCGTGACGAAGCAGATTCCCATCACGATGGTCAGAAAGACCATGCGGCGGCGATTTTTTTGGGCGTCCATCACTTGAGTCCTCCATCACTAGGGCGAACACCGAATTGTGTTCTCCCGAAAACTTTGCCGGCCACCCGGTGGCGATCGGTTCCTCTCCGACGGCGTCACCGGGCAGCGGCGGCAAAAATCATTGGCGCTTGGGCAGGCCGAG
This sequence comes from Pedosphaera sp., assembly GCA_031380445.1. Classification (GTDB taxonomy): domain Bacteria; phylum Verrucomicrobiota; class Verrucomicrobiia; order Limisphaerales; family SIBH01; genus JANNGC01. Next base: position 10,347 of record JANNGC010000496.1, on the reverse strand, counting down.
TTGGTTCTCGGCCATGAGCGTCCGGCTCTTGGGCACCGGCCCGGTGCTGCCGGGTTTTTCCGGGATGGTCAGGATTTGGTTTTGCGCTGGCGGGGCCAGCGGCAGCCGCAGTTCGCGCACCCGGTTCTCCAGATACACGGTGGACTGGAGCGTGAGCAGCGAGCGCTGCAAGCGCGCGTTGCTTTCGTTCAGTGCCTCGAGCTGCTGCCGGCCCTTCTGAATCTCGCGGCCCAGTTCGAACAACTGGTTCTTCTGATAGACGTAGCCAATCGCCGAGCCGCCGAGCAGCAGGCAAATCAACGCCGCCTTCGCACCTGGCACGAGCCAGGTCGCAGATCCATTCTTTCGGTTCCTTCCCATCTCAAGTTTTCTCCAACACTCTCAACTGCGCACTCCGGCTGCGTGGGTTGGAATCCAGCTCGGCTTCACCCGGCTGAACCCCCTTGCGTTGCACCCAGCGCAGCTCCGGCTTGCGCGGTTTCCGCAACTCCGGGACATCGACCTCGCCTTCAATGGCGTAGTCCCGCGTGCGTTCATTTCCAAACTCTCTGAACAGCCGGACTTCCAGCGAATGAAACGTAATCACGGCCATTCGCCCGCCCGGCTGCAAAATCTTCACGGCTGCGTCCAGACCCCGGCGCAGCGAGCCCAGCTCGTCATTGGTGGCAATGCGCAACGCCTGAAAAACCTGCGTCGCTGGATGCGTGCGTTTGCCGTGTCTGGGTGCGAGCCGCTCGATGAGGTCTGCCAGTTCTTTCGTCGTCGTGAAGCGTTTCGCTTTCCGCTGCTCGACGATGGCTTTCGCAAATCGTCGCGACTGACGTTCCTCACCGAACTCCCACAAAATCTTAGCGAGTTCGAACTCGCTGCTTTCGTTGACCAGGTCCGCCGCCGTCATGGTCTGGCGCTGATCCATTCTGGAATCGAGAGGTCCTTCGGCGTTGAAGCTAAAACCGCGTTCCGACCAATCTAACTGGGCCGAACTCACGCCCAGGTCCAAAACAATTCCCGCGCAACTCGCCGCCGGAATCCACTCCGCCACCTCCGAAAAATTCCCGCGCTTCAACTCAAACCGCCCCGCGAACTTCGCCAGTCTCTGCTCCGCCGCCGCGAGCGCATCGCCGTCCCGATCCATGCCCCACAGCCATCCGTCCGGCCCGCTCGCTTCTAAAATCGCCGCCGCATGACCACCGCCACCGATGGTGCCATCAAAATATTTCCCGCCGCTCCGGGGCTGCAACGCCTCCACCACTTCCCCGAGCAAAACCGACTTGTGAACAAATTCCGCCACATCGGAACCTCACGGCCTGAGCCGCTGAATCAGCCCGCGCACCCGCTGCCAGACCGGCACCACCTTCACCACCGGGATTTCCACCGAACCGATTTTCACCACGCCCGGCGTCGCTTCCAATGACTTCACCGCCGCCAGTTCCAAATCCGTGTCGCTCAGGTCGTTCCGCAGCGGCTTCACACGATCCAAGGATAACTCCCCCTGCACCGCCGTCCGCTCGACCGGCGCACCCTGCTTCGCGAAGGGGTTCAACTTCTTCGCCCACCCCGCGCTCGCCGCTGTTCTCACCGGACGCTGCACCGGCGCGAGCTTCGCCCGCTCGGCGCTCGCGCCACCGACACTAAAATTCTTCACCACCGGTTCCGTCGCGTTGCCGAAGGTCGGCAGCCCGCCCGCGCGCACCTTGTAGCGATGCGGCTGATCCTTCGCCTCGCTCAACGTGTTGGTTGTGTGCAACAGTTTCATCAGCATCATAGCTTCATGCCCACCACCGCCTGGGCCGCCAACAGATCGTTATTCACCGTCGAGTCCGCATGGCGCTTCGGATCCCAAATCTCAAACCAGCCCATCATCCCGACAAACTTCACGCTGCTCTTGATCCCCACCGTGCTCGTTAAAATTTCCGGCAGCAGGAACCGCGACGACTTGTCGAGCTTCAGCAACTGCGCCCGGCCGCCGATGGCCCGCGCCACGGCCAGCGACCGCTCGTCGCTCAAGGACGCCTGCCCCACCGACTCCATCATCTGCTCAAACCGCGGGACCGGCAGCACCAGCAAATAATCCCGTTTCACCAGCGGCCACGGCAGCACCCAGAACTCGTCCTGCGCCTTCTTCGAGCGCCAGCGCACCGGCAAAGTCACGCGCCGGCTGGGGTCGAGCATGTACTCGTCGTCCCCTGCAAAAACTACCGGCTTCGGACCTTTGGATTTGTCTGGCTCCACACATTTTTCTCCGGCTTTCGCCAACGCTCGCCGTTTTCTGCCGCTTTTCTCCATTTTCTCCCGTTTGCGTTCAAGCACAAAAGCAGATTTTTCTTGCCCTCCTTGTGGACAACTTATTCACAGGCCGGAAATAGTCCGCGTGTGCGCGTCGCCGACTTTGAATTTCATCTCCCGGAAGAACTCATCGCGCAGCATCCCGCGCCGACGCGCGACGCGTCCCGACTGCTCGTGCTCCATCGCGACAACGCGCGCGTGGAACACAAAAAATTTCGTGACGTTCTGGAAATCTTTCAGCGCGGCGACGTGCTCGTGCTGAACAACTCGCGCGTGATCCCCGCGCGCCTGCGCGCCGTAAATCCGATCACGAACGGCGCGTTTGAGATTCTGTTGCTCGAGGAAAATTCCCGCAACGACTGGTGGGCGATGATGCGTCCCGGAAAACGCGCGCGCATCGGCACGGAAATTTTTCTCACCGACCCGCACGGCGCGCGCACGGAAATTTCCGCCACCGCGATCGAAGTGAATGAAGAAGGCCACCGACGACTGCGCTTCGCACAAGGTGCCGCCAGCGTCCTGCTGGCGTCTGACTTCAACATCATCAATGAGCTGGAAAAACTCGGCGAGCTTCCCCTGCCTCCTTACATCAAGCGCGCTCCACACCAGCAGACCGAAAACGATTTCACTCGCTACCAGACGGTGTTTGCTCGCGATCACGGTTCGGTTGCCGCACCGACTGCGGGCCTCCATTTCACAGAAGAGTTACTGAACGAAATTCGCGCGCGCGGCGTGGAGATTTGTCACGTCACGCTCCACGTCGGACTCGGCACCTTCGCGCTGGTGAAGGCCGACGACGTGAAAGATCACATCATGCACCACGAGCGTTTCCACGTCGCCGATGGCGTCGCGGAAAAAATCAACGCCGCGAAATCCGCAGGCCGCCGAGTGATCGCCGTCGGCACCACCAGCGTGCGCGTGCTCGAATCCGTGGCGCGCGAGCACGATGGAAAAATTATCGGCGGCACTGGGCGCACGAACATTTTCATCCATCCGCATATCGCTTCCGCATCGTGGATGCGCTGCTCACCAATTTTCATCTGCCACGCTCCACGTTGCTGATGCTCATCAGCGCTTTTGCTTCGCCCGGTGGATCAGACGGGCGTGAAAAAATTCTCGCCACTTACGCCGAGGCAGTGCGCGAACGCTACCGCTTCTTCAGCTACGGCGACGCGATGCTCATCGCATGAGTCCAAAGTCCAAAGTCCAAAGTCCAAAGTCGGGCCGTGCGAAGCGCCCGTTTGTTTTTCTGAATGTCGCGACCACGGCGGATGGAAAACTTGCGCCGCCGAACCGCCGCTTCGTTCCCTTCAGCAGCAAGCGTGATCAGGAACTGCTGCATGAACTGCGCACGCGCGCCGACGCGGTGATGGCGGGGGCGCGCACCGTGGATTCCGCTTCCGTCACGATGGGGCCGGGCGGAAAAAAATATCGCGAGCAGCGCCGGAAGAACGGACTGGCTGAATACAACCTCCGCGTCGTGGTCAGCGGCTCCGGCTCCATCAATCCGTGCGCCGAAATTTTCCGGCACAAATTCTCGCCGCTGATCATTCTCGTCACCGAGCGCGCGAGTCACGCACGCATTCAACGGTTGGAAAAACTTGGGGCCATCGTCCACGTCTGCGGCAAAACGGAAATTAATTTCCCAGCCGCCCTCGAATGGCTGCGCCGCAAGTGGAAGGTGCAGCGCCTGCTCTGCGAAGGAGGCGGAGAAATCAACGACGCTCTGCTGCGCGCGAAATTGGTGGATGAAATTTGTCTCACGCTCTGCCCGAAAATTTTTGGCGGCCGCACCGCGCCCACGCTGGCGGATGGCATGGGCGCCCCCTCACTCACCGCCGCCACGAAGCTGAAATTAAAATCACGCCGGCGCGTGGGGGATGAACTGTTCCTCTGCTATTCCGTGCTCTTTGAATCCTGAAAGGATTCAGATAAATCAGCCCAGCGTTGCGTTGCCGAGACGCTACGCTGGGTTGGCCGTGTGATAATCTCCCAACTCTGAAAGAGTTGAATCAAAGAACGCGACACACGGACGTGATACAACTCTTTCAGAGTTGGGAAATCATTTATCACCTCCACCCAGGGTAGCCTCGCGGACTCGGCAACCCTGGGCTGGATTATCCAATCCTTTCAGGTTTGAAGACCGGCGCGAGAATTCACCGCCGACGCACTTCGAGAATCTCATGAGCGGGGAGGCGCAGTTCGCCGAGGGCGGGTTCGCGGAAACGCAGTTCTCCATCGCCGACCGTGAGTTGCGTCGCGAGGAGCGTCGCGCCGTCGGCGGTTTCGATCTCGAAGGGCGCGCGTTGCAGGCGGCGCGGCTGGAGGACGACAGCGAGCACCTCATCATCCAGATCAAATGTGCGCAGGCCGTAGAGCACGGAACTGATGGTGAGCTTGCGGCCTTCGAGGGCGCGGAAGTCGCCGTCAAAAAAATCGCCGCCGCTGGTCCACACGCCGGGGCGGCTGATGCGCGTCTTCCACATCAGGTCGCCATCGAGCGGCTGGAAGGCGATGCGGGCCACGCGCGAGAGCGGCGCGCGCACCACCTTCGGCGCCCCGGCGAAAACGATCTCCTTCTCGTTCGCCGAAGCGGGCCGGCCCGTGATCGTGGAGCCGCTGACCAGTTCCACTTCCGGCGTGAAGAAATCATTTTGCAGGCGCACGGCCTCGCGGACTTTGCTGAACGTGGTCCAGTTCAACACGCCGTCGCGCGCGCCGGTCACGGCGAGGCCGACGAAAATGTTCGACGGCATAGGCAGCGAAACAGTTTCCAACACCGACCAGCGGCGACCGTTCGGTGAGACGAACGCGGTGAACTCATTGCTCTGCCGCCGGAGCTTCAGCCACATCGGCGCGAAGAAGGCGCGCGGCGAACCGACCTGCGTCTCCGCGCGTTCGTTGGCGCGGAATTGCAACGCGCCGCCGCGCTCGGCGGTGAGCGCGAGCGTCACGTTGCGCGAGTATTCGTTCAGGCTCTCGCGCATCATCAGACCAGCCTTCGCGAACGGATGCGTGTATTGAATGCTCACGACCTCGGCCACGATCTCGCTGTCGCCGCTCACAGGTTTGAAGACGTAGTGAAACGCATCGCTTTCACCATCCATGTTCAGGCCCGCGCCGCGCACGGTGAAGATGCCGCTCTCGTGCCGCGTGCTGCCGGGCTGGCGCGTGAAACCGATGTCCGTCTCGCGCCACGGCGCGGGCAGCGTGGTGTCGCCCGCTTCAACCGTGGTTGAGGAGAGAGCGTTGGTCGGGAAGGAAATGAGCGCGATGTTGGTGAGCGCCTCACTGGCGATGGAGTTGAGTTCCAGATTCACCACCACCACGCGGTCGGGCGTGAAGCGCACTTGGCCGGAGAGCGTGCGCCCGTCCGCCGTGCGCACGAGTCCGAAGCGCGCGAATGCGCCCACGCTTGTGAGCAGCAGCAGGCCGATGACGCCAAGAAATCGCACGGCGGAACAGTTCACCGCGGCGTGGAAAAGTGCCAACGGATTTAATCGGCGACTCCGCAGGTGACGACGTAAGGAGTCTCTACCAATCCGGCCATGGGATAGCTCACCGACTGGCGCATCGTGCATTCGCTCCCCCACGGCCTGGCTGGTGCGGCGCGGCGCCGGCCTTCATCCAGCAAGCGCAGGCCTAGCCGGCACCTGTTCCTGCTGCGGCTTGCTCATTTTTTGCCCGGCTCTTTTCAGGGCCATGCCGACCAGCTTGCTCACGCCCTCACTCCCATGTTTAGGTTCTAGCTATTTGCGGATTAGTAATTAACCCGTGCCGCTGCCCCCACCTGTCCACCAAATCAGGGCAGGCTCAGTTCGAGGTTCAGAGTTCAAAGTTCCGCCTTCAAACCACTTCCTCCACCACCGCCGTCCCGCTGCTGAAACCAATGATGCGGACATTCGTCCCCGTTCCGATCATCCCGCCGTCCGCGCGCACATCGAGAATCGTTTCGCCGAACTGCGCCTTGCCGCCGGGACGCAGTGCAGAAATGCTCACACCCTGCGCACCGAGCATCGTGCTTTCCAGGGTCGCATACGCCGCCGTGGTCGCGCCACCGCTCACGCCTTGCGAGATGAGTGCGGAGTACATCGAAGTCTTCGGCAACAACTTGCTCGCCAGCCACACGCCAATCGCCACGCCGCCAATCGCGATGAGCAACGTGCGCAACGCATCCTCTACGCTGCCCGCCGTCGGCCCCGCGAAACGCGGCCAGGCCGGCACCGGCCCGTCCGGCACCGCCGGGACGTTTGGATACAAATCCACCAGCGCCATCACGATGGAGAGCAGCATCAGCAACGCGCCGGTCACGCCGAGCGCGACCGTGCCGGGAAAAACGAACAACTCCAGAGCCAGCAACACCGCACCCACCAGAAAGACCAGCATCCACTCCAGCCCCGAGAAGCCCGCGATGTAACCGCCCGCGAAATAAACTGCGAAGGCCGTGAGTCCCACAATGCCCGGCAGCCCGAAGCCCGGCGTCTTGAATTCGATGTAGAGGCCGATGGCCCCGATGATGAGCAGCAGCGGGCTGATCATGTTAATCCACGAACCGAGCTTCTCCGCGCCCGTCGGTTTCACATCAATACGCTTCGCGTTCACGTAGCCGAGTTTTAGGAGCAGCGCATCCATGTTTTCCACCGTACCCAGCGAGAGCAGCGGCTTCTTCGGATCGCCGTAGAGTTTGCTCGCCTCGGTGTCGGTGAGCGTGAGGATGTCGCCCTTCTCGTTCAGCACCACGCCATCCATCTTCAACTCCTTGTTCTTGTCGATCATCGATTCGATGACCTCGATGTTGTGACCGTTCTTCTCCGCCACGCGCCGGACCAGCGCGCGCACGGCGGATTTCATCTTCACTTCCATCGTGCCCGGCACGTCCTGCACCTGGCCGCCCGGAGCCATCATCACCGGCGCGGCGGCGCCAATAACGCTCTGCGGAGCCATGTAAATTTTCTTCGTCGCCACGGAGATGAACGCGCCGGCAGAAAACGCGCGGTCATTCACGAACGTCACCGTCTCGCCCTTGAACTCGCCAATGATGCTGATGATGTCCTCGGTGGTGTCGATGCGCCCGCCGTCCGTCTTCATGTCGAGCACGAGCAGGTCGGCCTTTTCCTCAATGGCCTGCTTCACGCCGCGCCGCACGAGATAGACGAGCGGCGGCGCGATGTCCTCGCGGATGGGAATGATGACGATGGTCTTGCCCGCCGAGGAAACTTTGATCTCCGCCGCGCTGGCGATCAACGCCGGGAGAGACAACAGCAACGCGAGCCATGCTTTCATGGCGGGAGCTTAATGGACTGCCAGTGCTGGAGCAATGCCTCAGCCGGGTGATTCCTGCCTTAAATCTGCTCCACCTGCAGACGCTCTCCGACCACTTTGCGCATGGCGTCGAAGTGCGCGTCCCGGCAAACGACCGGCAGGCCGGCCCGAATCGCCACGGTGGCGACGAACAGATCGTTGCGGGGAATGGTGAGTCCGGCGGCGCGCAACTGGCGCTCCAGCAGCGCCGCCTCGTTCCAATCGTTTTGCTCGAAAGGAAAATGATGGCTGAGATGAAACGCCTGTTCCAAATCCTCCTCTTCCGCCGGCTTCACGCCGCTCAGAAGTTCAAAGCGAATCGGACAGGTGTAGGCCGCCTGATCGACGGAGAGCAGGCGCGCGACATGGTGCTTCACCGCCGGATCACCTTTGCGTCGCAAAAACTCCACCCACGCCGACGAGTCAATGAGCTTCATACACGTCGCGCTTCTCCAACTCCTCGTTGGTCAGGGAGAAATGCGTGTCGCCGCTGATGGCGCGCTCAATGAAACGCTGGCGCTGCTGCTGGCGCAAATAGTCCGCCAGCGCCTGCGCCACCGCCGGGGATTTTTTCTTTTCCCCCGTCAGCTTTTGAATCTGTTTCAAATCCCCTGCCGCAATGTCGATGGTGATTCGCATACTTGACGTGAAGAATATGATGCAAATTCCGCCCAAGCAATCAGCATTTTCCGATGACTTTCACCTCACCGCACTCACCGCCAGATCATCAAAATCAATCGGCGTGCCGGCGAAGGGGTTGCCCCAGATCGAAGCGCGGCCTGCGCTCGGCTCGGTCGTCTCCGTGTGCATGACCGTCCACTTGTCCGGCTCGGGCGTGCCTTGCTTCCACGCCTTGCCTTCGATGGCGAACTCGCCGTCCTTCACCTTGCGGACTTGCAGCCGGAGCATCGTCCACGAATCCGATTCCCAAGTGAACGGCTCCTTCGCGATCACGTCGTCGCCCTTGTAAAGCTCCACGAGTTTTTTCGCGGCGGAGATTTGCAGCTTGTAGCCCGCGTTGCCGTTCAGCCCGAGCGCGAAGGCCGGCTCGCGCCGTCCCTTCTTCGTGCTGTGAACGCGCGCGCTCAACGAAAGTCCAGACGCTTCCGTGGGGCCGAACAGCACGCCGAACGTCTCCAACGGCGCACCGGGAAGCTGGAGCACCTTGTTGCCCGCGACTTCCTGCACGGCGAATCCGCCGTCGAGCAGCAGCATTTCCTCCGGCAGCTTGCCGACTTCGTTCGTGGTGAAATTGTTTTGGTAAAGCGGCTTGGCAGTGTCGGCGGCGAGGCACGCGCAAGTGCTGACAAAAAGATTTAACGCAAAGGCGCAAAGGCGCAAAGACGCGGAGAAAGACCGGTGCTGTTTTGAATCCTGAAGGGATTCCATCCTCCAGCCCAGGGTTGCGAGGCACGAGCTACCCTGGGTCAAAGACCTGAAGAAGACCCAACCCTGAAAGGGTTGAATCCAATCGCGCGCAATCGAAGCAACCCGATGCAAGCCCGTCTTCTTTGCGTCTTCGCGTCTTGGCGCCTTGGCGTTAAAATTCAGTTCACTCATTTCGTAATCCTTCCAACAAATTTCCCCGCACCGCCACACGCGTGGCCAGCCAGGTCGAAATCAATCCAAACAACAGCACGCCGCCCAGCGTAAGCGACAGCGACATCACCGGCAGTTCGCCGCGCGGCGAGAGCAGACTCGGCAGAATCGCCACCAGTGCCGACCCGACGCCGATGATCAGTCCCAGCCCTAGCAGCGCCGCGTGTTCCGCCAGCACGAGCTTCTGCACGCGACCGCGCCGGAAGCCCACCGCGATGAGCAGAGCCAGTTCACCGCGCCGCTCCAGCACATTCCGCAACACCACGATGCCCAACCCCGCGCTGCCGAGCAGCAGGCCCAGTCCGCCGAGCACTTGAAACGTGTTCAGATACGTGTTCTGCACCGCGTTGAACGCCGCGAGCCGCTGCGCCGCCGGCGTGACTTCAAATCCGTAATCCTGCAACGCGCGCGTCAACTCCGCGCTGACCTGCGGCAGGGCGTTCGACGGGCAGTCGATGAGGAACATTCGATAACCACTCACGCCGGGGAAGCGCCGCGTGAACTCCGCCTCATCAATAATGAGGGTGCGTTGCAGGATGGAGTTCGCCAGCCCGCCGACGAGCCGCACGTCGAAGTCATTCCCGCGCTCGTCGCGATAGGGCAGCGTGTCGCCAATCTTTTTGTGCAGCGCCCACTGGATGGAAGCGGCGTCGCCGATGGCGGGAATCTGTTCTGCATCAAGAGCAACTCGATTCTCGCCCTTGGCCTCAAGAGTGAACCAAGCCCCCGGCTTGATCTCGTCCTGAACCAGTTTGGAAAAACTGAATGCGCCGCGCTCACCCAGCAACTGCGGCTTCAACCCCAATAACCTCGGCTGTTGCGCGCGGTTCAAGTTCAGGCAACTCGCGTCATCGCCATCGCGCACGCGGAACGGGACGAACTTCACGTCCTTCAAAATCTTCTCGTTCAGCCCCAGCGCGTCGCGGCCTTCTGCCGTGTTTAGGTCTTTCACGATGGGCAGCGTGCTCTCGCCAATCAGCGCGAAGCCGCCCGTGCCCGAACTGCGCTTCCACGCGTCCGCCTCCGCGTCCAGCCGGAACGCGCCGATGGACGCGATGAGAAACACCCCGCTCGCCAGCAACGCCACCGTAGCCACACTGCGCGTCCGCCGGCGCACCGCGCCACGAATGGAGAGCAAGCCGGATGTAACGGAGCGCGGAC
>JANNGC010000467.1:0-1569 GCA_031380445.1 Pedosphaera sp. | reverse complement strand
AGCCTCCCCGTTCGTCCGCGCCAGGCGCACGGACGGAAGTCACGGCGGAGCGGCAGCTCCGCCCTACCGGGATGGGGTTCGCGGCACCACTCGTCGCAGCGCGACGGGTTCCACCTCACTTGGCCGGCGCGCGCCACGCCCCGGCGATTTTTGTTTTCTCCCCCGCGGCACATGGGCACGATGCGGGCCATGATTCTTTCTCCCGCTGAACTGGAGAGTCTGCTCAAGGTCCAGCACCGTTCGCCGCATCAATTGCTCGGGATGCATCCGCTGGGCGACGGCTCGGGCGTGGTGGTGCGCGCGTTCCTTCCCAACGCCGCGAAGGTGGAGCTGCGCCCCACGCTGGAGAAGGGCAAGCCCAAGTTCGAACTCAAGCGGCTGGATGACTCGGGCCTCTACGAGGGCGTGACGAAGGAGGCGAAGGCGGTCTATGCCTACGAACTCGCCGTCACCAGCTACCAGGGCCAGCAGCGGACGATCCGCGACGGCTACTCGTTTCTCCCCACGCTGGGCGAGCAGGATTTGTTTCTCTTCGGCAAGGGCGACGAGCGGCGCATCTACGACAAACTCGGCGCGCATCTGCGGCAGGTGGACGGCGTGGGGGGCACGAGCTTCGCGGTGTGGGCGCCCAACGCGCAGCGCGTAAGCGTGGTGGGCGATTTCAACGGCTGGGACGGGCGCTATCACGCGCTGCGGCTGCTCGGCGCGTCGGGCGTGTGGGAAATTTTCATCCCCGGCGTGGGCGAGGGCGCGCATTACAAGTTCGAGATCAGGGACGCCACCGGCGCGGTCAAGCTGAACACCGATCCGTTCGGATTCTTTTTCGAGACGCCGCCCAAGCAGGCCGCGATCGTGTGGAACAACCAGAAGTTTCCCTGGAACGACGGCGACTGGATGGCGCGGCGGGCGAAGCAGGATGCGCTACGCGAGCCGATGAGCATCTACGAGGTGCATCCCGGCTCGTGGATGAAGAAGAACCAGCACGAGTCGCTCACCTACCGCGAACTGGCCGCGCCGCTGGTGGAATACGTGAAGGAAATGGGCTTCACGCACGTGGAGTTCATGCCGCTGGCGGAGCACGCGTATTATCCGTCGTGGGGCTATCAGGTCACGGGCTTCTATGCGCCCACGAGCCGCTTCGGCACGCCGGATGATTTTCAATTCCTCGTCAACGCCCTCCATGAGGCGGGCATCGGCGTGATCATCGACTGGGTGCCGGCGCATTTCCCGCGCGACGAGTGGGCGCTCGCGCGCTTCGACGGCACCTGCCTGTATGAGCACGAGGACCCGCGCAAGGGCGCGCACCAGGACTGGGGCACGTTGATCTTCAACTACGGCCGCCATGAGGTCTCGAACTTCCTCGTCGCCAACGCGCTCTTCTGGCTCGAACGCTTTCACATCGACGGCCTGCGCGTGGATGCCGTCGCCTCGATGCTGTACCTCGACTACTCGCGCAAGGAGGGCGAATGGGTGCCCAACCAGTACGGCGGCCGGGAAAATCTTGAAGCCGTCGAATTCCTCCGGAAGTTCAACCACATCGTCCACACCGAGCATCCGGGCGTGATCACC
>JANNGC010000456.1:0-2500 GCA_031380445.1 Pedosphaera sp. | reverse complement strand
GTGTGCGAGAGCGCGAAATGCCCGAACCCCTGGGAGTGCTGGAGCAAGGGCACGGCGACCTTCATGATCGCGGGCGACCGCTGCACGCGCGCCTGTTCGTTCTGTGCGGTGAGCACGGCCAAACCTTTTGCCCTCGAAGTGGACGAACCGCAGCGCGTGGCCGAAGCGACGCGGCGCATGAAGCTGAAGCACGTCGTCATCACGGCGGTGGCGCGCGATGATCTGGCGGACGGCGGCGCGGAACATTTCCGCCTGACCATCGAGGCGACGCGTGCGCTGAATCCCGGCATCGTCATCGAAGTGCTGGTGCCGGATTTTCTGGAGAAGGATTCCGCGCTCGACGCGGTGCTGTCCGCCGAGCCGGAGATTTTTAATCACAACCTGGAAACCGTCCGTCGCCTGACGCCCAGCGTGCGTTCACGCGCGACCTACGACCGCTCGCTCTCCGTGCTCCGCAAGGTGAAGGAGAAGCGTGGTGAAAAAGTTTTCACCAAGTCCGGCGTCATGCTCGGCCTCGGCGAGACGGAAGAAGAGCTGTTCACCGCGATGGATGACTTGCGCGCGGCGCACTGCGACATCCTCACGCTCGGCCAGTATTTGCAGCCGACGCTGAAGCATCTGCCCGTCGTCGAGTTTGTTCACCCGGACAAGTTTGCCGCCTACAAAGTGCGCGCGGAGTCGCTGGGCTTCCGGCATGTCGCGAGCGGCCCGATGGTGCGCAGTTCGTATCATGCGGATGAAGTGTCGGCTCCGTTGCGGCCTGCGGCGACGGCGCACTGACAAACCGCGATTGACTTGCCGCGCGTGATTCTGAAACTCGCGCGCATGTCATCACCTGTTGATTTCAAAAACGTCACCGCCGTCGCCAAAGCCAACGTCTATTTCGACGGCAAAGTCGTCAGCCACACCATTCTCTTCGCCGACGGTTCCAAGAAAACGCTCGGCCTCATTTACCCCGGCCCGTTCCATTTCGGCACCGATCAGGCCGAGCGCATGGAAATCATCGCGGGCAGTTGCACCGTGAAGCTCGACGGCCAGACCGCGACGCAGGATTACGCCGCCGGAACTTTCTTCGAGGTGCCGGCGAAGTCCGGCTTCGACATCGAAGTGCGGAGCGGCCTCTGCGAATACGTGTGTTCGTTCATTGGCTGAAGCACGTGTGAACCGGCTCTGGATTTTCCTCGCGCTCGCCTGCGCCGTGCATGCCGAAAACTGGCCGCAATGGCGCGGCCCGCGACTCGACGGCACCAGCGCGGAGACGAACGCGCCGGTGCATTGGAGCGCCACGAGCAACGTCCTTTGGAAAACGGAACTGCCGGGACTTGGCCACGCCTCGCCCATCGTCTTCGGCAACCGCGTGTTCACCGTGAGCGCGGTGCCGGAGTCGCAGGAGCGCCTGCTGCTCGCGCTGGATCGCGACAGCGGGAAAATTCTCTGGCAGCAAACCGCGCTGAAGTCGCCCTTCGAGAAGAAGCATGCGCTGAACAGCCACGCCTCCAGCACGCCCGCCTGCGATGGCGAGCGTGTGTTCGTCGCCTTCCTTGATGCGAACACCGCCGTCGTCGCGGCCTACGATTTTGCCGGGAAACAGCAGTGGCTCGCGCGCGTCGGGAAATTTTCCTCCATGCACGGCTTTTGCAGTACGCCGATTCTGTTCGAGGACAAAGTCATCGTGAACTGCGACCACGACGGCGACGGCTACATCGTGGCGCTCGACCGCCAGAGCGGCCGCGAACTCTGGCGCATCGCCCGGCCGAACCGGACGCGCAGCTACTGCGTCCCGCTCATCCGCGACATCGCCGGGCGCACGCAGATGATTCTCACCGGCAGCAAATGCACCGCGAGCTACGACCCGCGCACCGGGAAGGAACTGTGGCTCATGGACGGCCCGACCGAGCAGTTCGTGGCCTCGCCCGTCTTCAGCGCGAAGGATGATCTTGTGATCATCACCGCTGGCTTCCCGGAGTATCACACGCTCGCGATCAAGGCGGACGGACAGGGCAGGGTGGGCGCGGAGAAAATCGCCTGGCGCACCATCAAGGGCGCGGTCTATGTCCCGTCGCCGATCATTGACGGCGATTATTTCTTCATCATCTCGGAAGGCGGCGTGGCCCACTGCTTCGAGACGAAGTCGGGAAAGATTCTCTGGACCGAGCGCCTCGGCGTTCACCACGCCTCGCTCGTCTCAGCGAACGGGCTGATTTATTTCCTGAACGACCACGGCGTGATGAACGTGGTGAAGGCCGGCCCTGAATTCGAGCGCGTGGCGCAAAACGCCATCGGTGAAAAGACCTTCGCGTCGCCCGCCCTCAGCAACGGAAAGATTTTCCTCCGTGGCGACAAGCATCTGTTTTGCATTGGCCAGCCCTAGGTGGATCGGCTCGCGCGGCGAGCCGATGGCCACGCAGCCCGCGGCCATCCACCGGGTGGCGCGCGCCAAAATTACCGCGCAGCGCCCTGGGTGGCCCAAGGTGGAGCGCAGTCTAAAAGGCGCCGGGGT
>JANNGC010000427.1:0-5881 GCA_031380445.1 Pedosphaera sp. | reverse complement strand
ATGGTCGCTGACTGCCCCGGCAGCACGAACTCCGGCGCAACCTCGCTCAGCGGTTGCAACACGAACCGCCGCAGATGCGCGCGGGGATGCGGCAGAATCAACGTCGGGCGGTCCCGCACCTCGGCCCCGAACGCGATGAGGTCGAGATCGATGGGGCGCGCTTCGTTCATCACCGTCTTGGGCCGGCGTCCGAGATCCCACTCCAGCGTGAACAGCTTCATCACCAGCGAGTCCGCCGTCTCGCCTGGCCGTGGCGTAAGTGCCACGGCGGCATTCACGAACGGTGGTGAACCCGGCGGACAATCCACGGGCGCGGTTTCCAGCAAGGAAGACTTCCGAATCGGGACTGCGGAGAATTCCTGCAACTTGTCGAAGGCCTGCCGAATCAGCGCTGCGGAATCGCCGAGGTTGGAACCGAGGGCGATCAACGCTGTCGTAGGAGTCGAGGTCACGAGGCTCATGCGTCGCATCGGAGCGCGGACCGCCGAGTCCGCGCGTTCATAAAACCCAGCGTTGGGTGCGCGGGCTGGCGCGGAAATGTTCGCGCGGACATGGCTGTCCGCGCTCCTGTCCGTTCCGTGTTCACTTCAAGCCCAGCACGTCCTGCATGTCGTAAAGCTCCGGCTTCTGCGACACGACCCACTGCGCGGCGCGCAGGGCGCCGTTGGCGAAGGTCTCGCGGCTCGACGCCTTGTGGGTCAGTTCCACGCGCTCGCCGTTCGCGGCAAAGATGACGGTGTGATCGCCCACGACATCGCCGCCGCGCAGGGCGTGGATGCCAATCTCGCTCGCGGTGCGTTCACCAACGATGCCCTGGCGTCCGTGGCGCAGCACTTCGTCGAGCTGCACTTTGCGCACGTCGCCGAGGATTTCGAGCAACGTGGTGGCGGTGCCGCTGGGCGCGTCCTTCTTCAGGCGATGGTGCATCTCCACCACTTCGAGATCAAAACCGGGGCCGAGGATTTCCGCTGCCTTGCGCGTGAGCCAGAACAACGTGTTCACGCCGGTCGAGTAGTTCGACGCCCAGACGATGGGGATTTGCGATTTGAGATTGGCGATTTCCGATTTCTCCGCCGGTTGATGTCCAGTGGTGCCGATGACCAGCGCCTTTTTGTGCTGCGCGCAGAGTTTCGCCACGCCGAGCGTCGCGGAGTGAAAGCTGAAATCAATCACGGCGTCACACTTCGCGATGATCGCGCCGAGGTCGTCGCCCGCGTCGATCTGCCCGACGACTTCGAGTTCAGGAATGCGCGCCGCGCAAGTGAGGAGCGCCTGCCCCATGCGGCCCTTGGAACCGGTGATGATGATGCGTGTCATATAAGTTGAGGGTTGAAAGTTGAGAGTTGAAAGTTGAGAGTTGAGTGTCGCGTCTCTCAACACTTGTTCATCACCTCTCACTACTTGATCACGCCCACGCTTTTCAGCGTCGCCTTCAACACGTCCTTGTTCTTCGCCGTCATCGGCACGAGTGGGAGGCGGTATTCCTCTTCCATCATGCCCAGCAGCGCGAGCGCGGCTTTGGCGGGAACTGGGTTGGTCTCGATGAACAAGTCTTTGAACAGCGGATAAAATTTCGCGTGCAGCTTTTGCGCTTCGGAAATTTTGCCGGCGGCGAAGGCGTTGACCATGCGTGAGACTTCGCGCGGGATGACGTTCGACGCGACGCTGATGACGCCGTTCGCGCCCACGGCCATGAAGGGCAGGGTGAGCGAATCATCGCCGCTCATGATCTCGAACTTCGGCCCGAGCGCCGCGCGGAGCTGGCTCACGCGATCCGCGTTGCCGCCCGCTTCCTTGATGCCCACGATGGTTTTGTGCGCCGCCGCGAGGCGCTTCACGATGTCCACGCCGATCTCGATGCCGCAACGTCCGGGGATGCTGTAGAGCACGAGCGGCAGCTTCGTCGCCTGCGCGATGGCGCTGAAGTGCTGGAACAAACCTTCCGGCGTCGGCTTGTTGTAATAGGGCGCGACTTGCAGCGAGCCGTCCGCGCCCGCTTCCTCGGCGGCCTTGGTCAGGTAAATCGCTTCGCTGGTCGAATTGGCACCGGTGCCCGCGAGCACTTTGATTTTCTTGGCCGCGAACTGCACGGCGAGCTGGATGACGCGGATGTGCTCCTCGTAATCGAGCGTGGGCGATTCGCCGGTGGTGCCGACGGGCACGATGCCGTCCACGCCGCCTTTGATTTGCGACTTCACGAGGCGCTCGAGCGCGGGTTCGTCCAAGACGCCGTTGCGAAACGGCGTCACGATGGCGGTGTAGGTTCCAGTGAACATGTTCAATTCCAGTCCGCGTAACGTCGCAAATCACCGGGGCGATGCCAGCCTGAATTTTTTGTTTGCGGAGCGCGGGCTTTCCAGCCCGCAGCAATGCCCGCCAGCGGAAGATGTGGGGACTTGCGGAGACCTTTCTCCATTTCACGTGGCTGCGGGCTGGAAAACCCGCGCTCCGGGAAAGCTCTGTCGCGCAGATTTTGCCCGCCCTGCCAAATCTCCGTTTGCCCCGCGCGCGCCGGGCCGAATACGTTCCGCCCGTGCGAATATCAACAACGGTGCAACACTCCGGCCCCGGTCGTACTTGGCCCTGCCTGCTGGCGGGACTGCTGTTCGCATTCGCCCTCACCACGCGCGCGGAGAACCGCTGGCGGTCGTTCGAAGACTGGCGCGCGGCCTGCGAAAAATCTCCCTCAAACCGCGCGCTGAACGGACGGCTGCCGCCGCGTGCGTTGCTGCCGCTGGCGCAATTCGCCGAGTTCGATGAAGTGCTGCAATCGTTCTTCGCGCTTTCCCAGACCGGCACCTTGTCACGCGCGACGAACTGGATTGGCCCCGTGCCGTCCACGAACACGTTCTTCAACACCGCGCGCGCCTATTTTTTCCAGCCGGCCACTGTGCAAACGCCGACCATTCCGTTCGAGCCGTTCGCGCAAAAGCTGTCCTTGCCTGCCGACAGCGAAGTTTATTTCCGCGGTGACCTGCACGGCGACGTGCGTTCGTTGCTGGCAAACTTGACGTGGCTGAACGAGCAGGGCCACCTGCGCGGCTTTGACATTGCGCGCACGAACTTCCACATGGTTTTCCTCGGCGACTTCACGGATCGCGGCGCGTATGGCGTGGAGGTGCTTTACACGCTGCTGCGGCTCAAGCTGGCGAATCCCGACCGCGTTCACCTCACGCGCGGCAATCACGAGGAGGCGGCCATGCAGTCGCGCTACGGTTTTTTTTCGGAAGGGCAGGGCAAGTATGGACGCGAGTTCAACGCGCTGAAGATCGGACGCGCGTGCGACTTTTTCCCGGTCGCGATTTATGTGGGCGCGGGGACGAACTTCATCCAGTGCAATCACGGCGGGATGGAGCCGGGCTATCAGCCGCGCGTGCTGCTGGAGTCCGCCGTCTCGTCGGGCTTCCAGCTTCTCGGCCCGTTGCAACAGCAGCGTTTCCTCGCGGCGAATTTGGAAGTGTTCGGCGACGCAGAGACAAAGGCGCTGGCCCGCGCCGCCCTGCGCGATTTTCAACCGCTCGCCCCGACCGATCCCGAAGTGCTCGGTTTCATGTGGAATGATTTCACCTTGCAGAGCAGTGAGCCAGAATTCGCGCGCGATCCCGGTCGTGCCTACGTGTATGGCGCTCGCGCCACGGCGGCGATTTTGCGCGGCGTGAGCTCTCCGGCGCGCGCGGTGCGGGCCGTCTTCCGCGCGCACCAGCATTCCACCGTGCCGAATCCGATGATGCGCCGCCTCGTGGCCAGCCGCGGCGTGTTCCGCCACTGGCAGGCGGCGGACGCGGCCGCGCTGCTCGAAGCTCCGGTGGAGCAGTTGCGCGCCGTGCTGGAGCGCGGCGAGGTGCGCGCCGTCCCCGCGAATTCCGTGTGGACCTTCAACGTGGGCACGGACAGCGTGTACGGCCGGGGCAACGACTATGACTTCGACTCCTTCGCCCTGCTGCGGCTGGCCCCGGAATTTACCGCCTGGCAACTGCGCGTGGTGAACGTGCCGGTGAAGTTTTAGGCGAATGACTGGTGGAACTGGTCGCGCTGCGATCAGTCGGGCCGCGCAGAGCGGCCCGCCGGATGACCGAACTTCCCCGTCACGTCGTGGGCTGCCAGGGCCGCCCGCTCTGCACGGGCGGAGTGCTCGCAGCGCGAGCACTTCCACCACCAGAGCCTTGTTCAGACGCACCCGTCATGCCGGCCATGAAAACAATGATCTTCACGAATACGCCCGCCTCGTTCACTGTCTGTTCCCGTATGAAATTGCTGCCCGCTCTTTTCGCCGTGCTGACCGTCGCCGTCACCCCGCTGCGCGCGTGGGATTACGAAGGCCACCGCATCGTCAACAAACTCGCCATGGCGTCGCTGCCCACGAATTTTCCCATCGCCGTGAGCGCGCCGGCCACCGCCGAACGCATCGCCTTCCTCAGCGGTGAGCCGGACCGCTGGCGCAATTCTGCCGGCCAGACCTTCAACCACGCGCACAAACAGGAGCACTTTCTCGACATCGAGGACCTGGAGCCGCTCGGACTCACGGCGAAGACGGTCAGCCCGTTCCGCTACGACTTCATCGCGCAGCTCAAGCTGGCCCGCGAGAAGCACCCGGAGAAGTTTGCGCCGATTGATCCCGCGAAGAACAACGATCACACGCGCGACTTGCTCGGCATGTTGCCGTGGGCGCTCAACGAACAGTTTTTGAAACTCGAATCCGCGTTCGCCTACCTCAAGACCTTCGAGCAGTTCGGTGGCACGCCCGAGGAAATCTCGAACGCGAAGGACAACATCATTTATCAGATGGGCGTGATGGGCCACTTCGCGGGCGACTCCTCGCAACCCCTCCACACCACGAAGCATTACAACGGCTGGGTCGGCCCGAACCCGAATCGCTACGCCACGAACAAGACCATTCATTCGTGGATTGACGGCGGCTTCATCCGCCGCGCGGAGGTGAAGTATGAACAGCTCGCGCCAAGGTGCGCACGGCGAAACTCGTCGGTGGCGTGAGCACGGCGGGACGCGGCGTGTTCGAGGACTCCATGAACTTCATCCTCGCCCAGCACGCGCTCGTGGAAAAAACTTACCAACTGGATCGCGACGGAAAGCTGTCGCCGAACAAGGGCGAAGTGGCGGAGGGCAAGGAGTTCATCGGCGGCCAGTTGATCAAGGGCGGGCAGTTTCTCGGCGACCTGTGGTTCACCGCCTGGCAGAGCGCGCCGGTGGATACCTTCCTCAAGGGCGAATTGGTGCGGCGCGGGAATCAGAAATAGCGACGCTAGGCCGACCACGCGCATGAATCTTCTCATCATCCTCGGCCTGATTGTTGCGGTCGCGTTGATTGGGTTGGCCTCGCGTCCGAAGTCGCGTCGCCCGCGCCGACGTTCTGACGCACCGAGGATATGGGACAGCGTTCCCGGCACCGAGTCAGCAGCGTGGTTTGGTTTTTCAGGTAGCGGCGCTTCAGGTGCGTCGCTTCACGGCTCAGGGCATTCACACCACGACGGCGGACACCACAGCAGCACCAACGCTCTATCCGATGGCGGTCATTTCGGGGGCGGCGATGGCGGCGGCTCCGACGGTGGTGGCGGTGGAGACGGGGGCTGAGGACATTGATGAGGACCCGTCGGCCTCACTAGGCGCTGCGCTAGGCTCGTTAGCCGGAGCCGCTGGCTGATGGCTAGGTGCCGAGGCCCGGTGCGCTGGGGAAAGCCCGCCCGGCCTCATCTCACCGGATTTTCCAGCGCGGGATGCGGTCGAAACACCGTGAATAGGGGCTAAATCGCCTAAACACCCGTCTTGATCGGAAAAACAGCCCTCTTGATCGGTCGGAACCGGCCCTTGATCGCGAAAACACCCCTCTTGATCGGAAATAATGGGGCCTTGATCGCTCGGAGAG
>JANNGC010000466.1:0-1877 GCA_031380445.1 Pedosphaera sp. | reverse complement strand
GCCACGGTGCGGGAGAACTGGTTCGTCTCAATCGTCACCACCGTGTTGTTCTCGAAGACGGCCGATCCCATGTCCTTCAAGAGGATCGCATGGTCGCAGTCGTAGAAAATGTTGCGCACCACCACCAGCTCGGACGTGCCGCTGCCTTCGCCGGTGGAGACGGCGTTGGCCGTACTGGGCCGCACCGCGTCCTGATGCACGTTCATGAAGATGTTCCCCTCAATGTGCGCGTCCGTGGAGTCGAGGTCCATGCAGTCATCCACGGCGGCGAGGAAGACGTTGTTGATGAACTGCACGATGGGGCCGGGCCGGTTGCCGCCGGTGAAGTCGATGCTGTCGTTGTAACCGGAGGGCGCACCAAACACGTTCCCCTGAATCAGCGCGTAGCCGTTCGCCGGCATGTTGCTGAAGTGGACCGGCTCGTTGCCGAACCCGCCGGGGATGTAGGAATCTGAAAACGTGACCGACGTGCTGACCATGTTCAGCAACTGCGCCGTGGTGTTGGTCCACCAGATGTTTTGCAGTTCGAGCAGCGTGCCGGTGGCGTCGAGGTTGCCGGTTGAATAGTCGATGTCCACATAGCGCAGCCGGTTCGTGCCGGAGGTGCCGAGCATGTTGATGTTGTTCCAGCTCGTCGCCCCCGCCGCCGTGTTGCGGGTGAAAACAATGCGGCAGTCCGGCGTCCCCTCGGCGATGAGGAGGCCGTTGACTGTCATGGAAAAGCCTTGGTTGAACAGCACCTGCGCGCACGGCCCGATGGTCAGCGTGGCGCTCGCGGCCACGGTGACAGAACTGGTGACGATGATGGTGGTGCCCGCCGCCCAGACCGTGCTGGACGAAATGGTGCCGCCGACGAAAAGCACATTCGGCACGCGCTGGCCGGAGGTGAGATTCGAGAATGGCGACGCGCTGATGTAGTTCGTGTGCTGCGCGCGGTAGTAATACTTCTGGCCCGGCGTGCCGGTGGCGTCGAAGTAGTTCGTCGTCTCCGACGCGAGCGTAGCTACGGTCTGCCAGTTCACGCCATTGGCCGAGCGTTGCACAACCACGCCATCTTCGTTCTGCGAATCATCCACCCAGCGCAAGTCCACCCCGTTGCTGGACGAGAGCGCGACCAGCCGCAGCGGCGGCATCGGGATGCCGCCGAGCGGATACGTGATGCCCATCTTCGCACCGTCGCGTCCGCTGGTCAGCGCGGGCGAGCCGGCTTGCAGGCGGTAGTCGCGCGCCGCCGGATTCACGAACAGCGGATCGACGTTGATGTTGCCGTCGCCCGGCCAGTTGGTGTTCCCGAAAATGTTGTGGTCGGCGAATAGCTCGCTGCCGTTGGCCAGCCCCATGGCCGTGATGTTATTCCACACAATGTTGTTATAGGAATTCGTGGTGATGCCGCCGCCGGTGGGCGAGGCCGGGAAGGACTTGTTGTAATTGGTCAGGCCGGAATCGTTCTGAACAATCGTGCAGTTGCGCACGCTCACGTCACAGAGGGACTTGGACATCACGCCGGCGTTGCACGAGTAAATCAGGCAGTTGCTTACGATGATGCCGTGCGAAGACCCATGATCCAACGCCCCGCTCACCAAAACTCCGTCGCCTACAGATACGCCCTTGTCGAAGGGGAAATCCCACATGATGCAGTTCTCGATGCGCGTATCGGTGGAGCCGGGCAGTTCACCGGGGCCGATGTCCACCGCGTCCGCATTGCCCCGGTTGCCGTGGCGGTAGGTGCAGTTGCGCGTGTAAGAACCGGGCTGCGCCGAATCGAAGTCCAGGGCGTCGCCCTCAAGCAGTTCGAACATGCACTGCTCGACCTGAATGATGCCGTTGCGCACCAAACATTCCCAATAACCATAAACGTGAACCCGCCGCGCCTCGAA
>JANNGC010000416.1:0-14416 GCA_031380445.1 Pedosphaera sp. | reverse complement strand
TTTGCGAATGGCAACCAGCGGCTCCTCGGCTATCGCACGTTGAACCTGCTCAACGCGCACGTTGACCCCACGTTTTTGCGCTCGGTGCTCTATTACCAGGTGGCGCGCGACTACCTCCCCGCACCGAAGGCGAACTTTGTGCGCGTGGTCATCAATGGCGAAAGCTGGGGCGTCTATGTCAGTGCGCAGCAGGTCAACAAGGAGTTCACCAAGGAAGTTTTTAATTCCACCAAGGTTGCGCGCTGGAAAGTTCCCGGCAGCCCGCGCGGCGACGGCGGCCTGACCTACGTGGGCGCCGACGTGGCGGAATACAAGAAGCGCTACGAGATCAAATCGAAGGATGATCCGAAATCGTGGGCGGACTTGATCAAGCTCTGCCGCGTGCTGAACGAAACGCCGGTGGATGAACTGGAGAAGAAGCTCTCACCCATTCTGGATATTGACGGTGCGCTGAAATTTCTCGCGCTGGAAAACGTGTTCATCAACAGCGACGGCTACTGGATTCGCTCCAGCGACTTTAATCTCGTGCAGGACGAGAGCGGGAAGTTTCACATCCTGCCGCACGACTCGAACGAAACCTTCCGCGCGCCGGAAGGCCCCGGCATGGGCGGCGGACGTGGCGGCCCCGGCGGCGGCGGTGGCGGC
Organism: Pedosphaera sp.; assembly: GCA_031380445.1. Classification (GTDB taxonomy): domain Bacteria; phylum Verrucomicrobiota; class Verrucomicrobiia; order Limisphaerales; family SIBH01; genus JANNGC01. Next base: position 13,771 of record JANNGC010000416.1, on the reverse strand, counting down.
CCCGCCACGCGCGGCGTGGAACTCGATCCCTTCGCCGGCATGACCGACGCGAAGAAACCGTTGCTCAACAAACTGCTCGCCGTCCCCGCGCTGCGCGCCCGCTACCTCGGCTACGTCCGCCAGATGGCGGAAGAGTGGCTCGACTGGAAAAAGGTCGGCCCGCTCGCCGAGAAATATCAGGCCCTCATCGCGGACGACGTGAAGAAGGACACGCACAAGCTCGATTCTTTTGAAGCCTTCACCGCCGGAGTGGCGGCCGCGCCCGCTGCCGCGCCCGAAGCCAATGCCGAGGCCGGCCCGCGCGGCCCCGGCGGTTTTGGCGGCCCGCAGCGCGCCAACATCAGTCTGAAAAGTTTCGTCGAACAGCGCCGGGCCTATCTGCTCAGTCATCCCGAGGTGAAGAAGGCTGTGGTGCCGCGCAAAGGCTGAACACGGCCAGCGTGGAAGGAGCGCGGACTTTCCAGTCCGCAGCAGGCCACGCAAGCGCGGGCGCATCTTGAAACCGTCGGTGAGGTGAATGTATTCGCGCCGCGAGCACTCCGCCCGCGCCGAGCGGGCGGCCCGTGCGACTGACCGTGTGAAGAGTGCGTGGGGCTTTCCGGCGGGCCGCTCGGCGCGCCCCGACTGCTCGCAGCGTGAGCAGTTCCACCTCCTGGGTTTGCTCACGGTGTCGAGATGCACCGCGCAAACCCGGGCGCGTGAGAAATGACCTGCGCCTCCTTACTCTTTGGCTGGCTGCGGGCTGGAAAGTCCGCGCTCCGTTGGCTTTCACCGCGCCTCACCTCCACTCTGCCTTTCATCTTTGTAGGAACCTGACTGAAGTTTTGGTCGGAACCTCCCGATAGCTGTCTCAGAAATGAGCGGTTATTTGCAGTATTACGGTTTGACGGAAGCTCCGTTCACGATTTCGCCGAACCCACGCTTCCTGTATTTGAGCGCCAAGCACCACGAGGCGCTTAATCATCTGCTGTACGGCATCCGCGAGCGGAAGGGTTTCGTGCAACTGACCGGCGAGGTCGGCGCGGGCAAGACCACGCTCTGCCGCGCGCTGCTCGAACAGCTTCCGTGCGAACAATTTTCCACTGCGCTCATTCTCAATCCCGTGTTGCAGCCCGACCAGATGATGGCGGCCATCGCGACCGAGTTCGGCCTCGATGTACGGAACAAAGATCGCTTTCAGATCATGCAAATCCTCAACCATTTTCTCCTCGAAGAAATGGCCAAGGGCCGCGACGTGGTGCTGATCATTGACGAAGCGCAGAACCTGACCAACGAGTTGCTCGAACAGATCCGGCTCATTTCCAATCTCGAACTCGACGACCGCAAGCTGTTGCAGATCGTGCTGATGGGGCAGCCCGAGTTGCGCGACCGTTTGAACGAACACTCGCTGCGGCAACTGCGCCAGCGCATCACGGTGCGGTATCATCTGCGCCCGCTGCGCTTCAATGAACTGAAGGATTACATCCGCCATCGCCTGCATGTTTCGGGCGCGAACGGCTCGCCGTATTTCAGTCTCGCGGCGCTGTGGCGCATCTTCAATTACAGCAACGGAATCCCGCGCCTCGTGAACGCGGTGTGCGACAAGTGCCTGCTCGCCGGCTTCGTCCGGCAGCGCACCGAGATCGGTTTTGGCCTCGCGAACCTGGCGGTCCGTGAGTTGGAAGGAGTCTGCGCGTCATGAGCATGATCAACGACGCGCTCCGCCGCGCCAGCAGTGCCGCCCGTGGAGCGAGAGCGCCGCCGCCGCCGCCGCCACCGCCGCTGGTCGAGCAGGAGTATCAGCAGGCCGAGCCGCCGCCGTTGCCGGCTTCCGCCTTTCCGGCCCCGCCGCCGCTGGGCTTCTCGGAGGATTCATTGCCGCCCGGCCTCGAGTCGGTGGAGCATGGCTCGCGAAAAAACACGTTCCAACTGATCCTCGCCTTGGTGCTCGTCCTCGTGGTGGGCGCGGTCGCGGTGCTGAATCATTTCAACAAGAAGCGGCAGGAGCAGGTCGTGGATGTCTCCGCGAACGTGGGGAGCAAAATGATTTTGCCCAACGCGAACGCGATTCAGTCTGCGGCACAGACGCTGTCCGCCGTCACCAATCGTGCCGCTGCTGCGACCGCGCCTCTGCCCGTGGTCGCCGCCACTCCAGTCGTCGCAGTGCCTGCCGTGTCCGTGCCGCCGCCGAAATTTCCGCCGCTCCGGCTGCAAAGCATTTTCTACCGCCCGTCGAATCCTTCGGTGATGATCAACGGGCGCACGCTCTTTCTGGACGACGAAATCCAGGGCGTGATTGTCGCGGACATCCGTCCCTCCAGCGTGACACTGGTCTTGAGCGGGCACACGAACGTCCTTACGCTGCGTTGAACGCAGCATGATTTCAAAAATCTCTCAGTCGCCCGCGCTGGTGCGGTTCGTTCCGTTTGCCATCTTCATCGTCCTCACGTCGTTGCAGGAAAAATTCGGGGAGGCTGGGCGCTACTGGATTTATTTCGCCAAGACTCTCGCCGGAGCCGGAATGCTCGCCGTGGTCTGGCGGCACATCGAGGAGTTGAAGTGGCGCTTCAGTTGGGAAGCCGTCGTGGCTGGGGTCGCCGTTTTCGCGGTCTGGGTGGGGCTGGATGGCTGGTATCCGCGCACCGACGCGCTCTATGCCGGACACATTTGTCCGCTGCTCCAGAAAATTGGACTCACGAAAGTGTGCGCCGCGCCCGCCGCCGGAGCCGCGTGGAATCCCAATGAAGCCTTTGGCACCGGCTCAGTGCTGGCGATGTTCTTTATCGTCGTCCGCATCGTCGGCTCGTCGCTGGTCGTGCCGCCGCTGGAGGAAGTTTTTTACCGCTCGTTCGCCTATCGCTACATCGCGAAAAAGGAATTTCTCTCCGTGCCGATTGGAAAATTTCTCCCCGTGCCGTTCCTCGTCACCGCGCTGCTTTTCGGCTTCGTGCATCGCGAATGGCTGGCCGGGATTCTCTGCGCTGCCGCGTATCAAGGACTGGTCATTTGGAAAGGTCGGCTCGGTGACGCCATGACCGCGCACGCCATCACGAATTTTCTGCTCGGCCTCTGGGTCGCGTGGCGGGGCGCGTGGCAGTTCTGGTGAGGCGTCGTGAAAATGATTCTCCACGAGGACGAGCACCTGCTCGTCATCCACAAACCGGCGGGCTGGAACACGCACGCGCCCGCGCCGTTCGCGGGCGAAGGCGTGTATGACTGGCTGAAACATCGCGAGCCGCGCTGGGCGAAGCTGGCGATCATTCACCGTCTCGACAAGGAGACGAGCGGGGTCCTGGTCTTCGGCAAAACTCCCGAGGCGAACCGTTCGCTCACCGCGCAATTCACCGCGCGTACGGTGCGGAAAAAATATCTACTGCTCACCGACCGCATCGTGGCGCCGGAGCAGTTCACCGCTGTCTCCACCATCCTGCGCGCCGGGGAAAAATATGTGAGCCGCCCTTTGCCGCCCGGCGGTGAACGCGCCGAGACGCACTTCTGTGTCGTATCCGCGCAAGCGAACCGCACGCTGCTCGAAGCCGAGCCGGTCACGGGCCGCACGCACCAGATTCGCGTCCACGCCGCCGAGCACGGCTTCCCCATTCTCGGCGACACGCTTTACGGCGGGACGCAGGCGGAGCGCGTCTTCCTGCACGCCGCCGAATTGTCGCTGCAACATCCCGTGACGGGCGAGGCGATGATTTTTCAAGCCCCGTGCGATTGGAGCGCGGACCGCCGAGTCCGCGCGTCCGTAATTGAACCGGCCCTGACCAACGCCTTCCGCCTCATTCACGGCACCGCTGACGACTGGCCGGGAATGTATGTCGAGCGATTGGGAGAATTCCTCCTCGTGCAAACTCCCGGAGAACTGAGCGAGCCGGAACGCGCGCAAGCAGAGTCACTCGCGCAGTCGCACGCCGCGCGCGGCGTTTATCACAAGCGCCTCAACCGCAACGTGCGCCGGGCGGACGCGGGCGAATCCTCGCCGCCACTGCTGTTCGGCGAGACCGCGCCCGAGCGGTTCACGATTCGCGAGAACGGCCTGAGCTTCGAGATGAGTTTCAGCGAAGGCTACTCCGTCGGCTTGTTTCTCGATCAACGCGACAACCGACGGCGCCTGCTGGTGAACCACATCGCAGCGGAGTTTGCTGGAGTTCAGCCTTCAGGCTGGGTTGGAGTTCAATCTTTAGATTGTCCCCGCCCGGACACGCTGAAGCGTGAACTCCAACCGGAGATCCTCAACACCTTCGCCTACACCTGTGGCTTCTCCGTCGCGGCAGCGAAGGCCGGCGCGCGCGTGACCAGCCTCGACCTCTCAAAAAAATATCTGGAGTGGGGCAAACGCAACTTCGCGCTGAATGACCTCGACCCCGCGCAACACGATTTCATCTACGGCGACACCTTCGACTGGATGCGCCGGCTGGCGAAGAAAGGCCGCGCCTTCGACGCCATCCTGCTCGACCCGCCCACGTTCTCACAGTCGAAGGAGAGCGGAACGTGGCAGGCGGAAAAGGATTACGGAAAGCTCATCGCCGCTGCGCTGCCGCTGCTCAAACCGCAGGGCGTCCTCTTCGCCTCGACCAACGCCGCGAAGTTGGAGCCGGAAAAATTCCTCGCAATGATCGAGGAGGCGGTCACGAAGTCGCGCCGGAAAATTCTCCAGCAACATTACGTCCCGCAGCCGCCGGATTTCCCCATCACGCGCGACGAGCCGGCGCATTTGAAAACGGTGTGGCTGCGCATCGCGTAACGTGCCCCCGGCATCCTGCTGGTGAGCCGCAGAAGCGCCAGCGAGCCGCTGGCGGCACGTTGTTCAATATCCACCCGTGCCGGGTCGCGGGCCGCGCTGGATCAATTCGATCTCGTAGCCTTCCGGCGCGTCGATGAAGGCGAAGCCGCCACCGTCCTCTTTGTAGGTCGGGCCGTCCGAGTATTTCAGACCGTGCGACGCGAGGTGTTGGCCGAACTCTTCGAGGCTCGTGACTTCAAACGCGAGGTGCGTGAGGTCGGGTTGCACCACGACCGGGCCGCTGGAGGGGAAGCTGCACAACTCGATCAGCTCTTCGCTGCCGGGCGCTTTCATAAACACCAGTTCCGAACCGCGCGGTGATTTGTGACGGCGCACTTCTTCGAGGCCGAGCACTTGCGTGTAGAATTTAACCGAGCGTTCGAGATCGTTCAGCCGGTAGCGCGTGTGGAGGAGTTTGCCAACTTTCATGGGGCGGAGGGTAAGCAGTAAGCAGTGAGACAGTGAAACAGTAATCCACAGACGCCTTTGGGCATCCGCAACGGCTTTGACTGCAACCGCGCGCGCAGAGTTTCAGCCTGCTGCTGTTGGTCCTGCCCGGCGCGGGACACAGCCGCGCGCCGCCCAGGACGAGCGGTGCATGAGGCTTGAGGAGGCCGAAATCATAAAAGAATGCTCCGCCCTTTATCTCCGGGCGTGGCGTGCCGATGATGCTGTTGACAAAAGGAGAAGCAGGTCGCAATCGTCCAAAAGATTTTGAAATTTTGATTCGGGTGACAGCACGTTTCTTCAGCGGGGTTCTCCACCCCCACCTCCTTGGCGTCTGTTGCCCGAATCTTTTTTCTTCCGGCGGAACAGGAAATGACGGTTGACGACCGTGTGGGCGTTCCCTAATTTGCCGCCCCGTTTGCGCGGGGGTGTAGCTCAATTGGTTAGAGCGCTGCCCTGTCACGGCAGAGGTTACGGGTTCGAGCCCCGCCACTCCCGCCACTTTCCCGCGCAAGCTCCGGAGGAATTCCGGTTTGAAACTCTTCAAACCGCTGCTTACCTCTCCCGCATGAAAATTCTCGTCTGGATGAAACTCAGCGCCGCCGTCGGGCTGCTGGTGTTGACCGGTTGTTCCTCCTTCAACCGCGAATGGCGCGAGGCCGGAAGCAAACCTGCGTCAGTCGCCAGCCTCGTCGGGCGTTGGGAGGGCCGCTGGCAGAGCGATGCGAACGGCCACAACGACAAACTTCGCGCCATCATCACCGTCGTGGACAACAACCACTGCGATGTGAAGTTCCATGCGGCTTACCAGAACTGGCAAACCCTGTTTCTCACCGTCCACTTCGGCTACACGGTGCGGATGGAGACGAAGCCTTCCACCAATGGCGTGACCTTTCGCGGTTCGGAGGATTTGGGCTTTCTGGCCGGTGGAATCTACACCTACGAAGGCCGCTCGGACGCAATCAACTTTTTCTCCACTTACAAATCCAAGTACGACTGGGGGACGTTCGAGATGAAACGTCCGGGGCCGGAATGAGCGGCTAGTGATGAGGAGCGCGCGTCGCCACCTCCCGCCGTCGAGATTTTTCCTGCGCGGAAAAGGTGTTCGTGCTATCCGTGGGCGCAGACAAAAACGGGATTCACCCATGAACTTTTTCAACGTGATTCGACTCGGCGCGGCGGGGTTGCTTCTCTCGTGGGGCATGGGCGCGGCGGAGTTGCAGATTGATAACCTCCAAAAACAGCCGGGGCGCGCGGAAGTGCGCTTTAACAAGGAGGCCGGATTTTATTACATTCTCTGGCGCGGCACGCAGCCCACGGACATTCGGCTGACTGCAGACCTCACGCTAGGCATTGCGCCGCTGAGTCTTCTCACCGACACCAACGCCACGAATGCCGCACTCTTTTACCGTGTGGAAAAAGTGCTCGTGTCGGCGCGGCGCGACACGGATAGCGACGGTCTGCCGGATGCCTTTGAATTGTCTCACCGCCATCCCGGCGCGGCGTTGAATCCGAACGACGCCAACGAAGATCACAACGGCAACGGCGTACCCGACCGCACGGACGCGCTCCGCGAAAGTTATCGTGAAGGCGCGGTGCGCGGGCGTCCGGTGCTGGCGGCGGGCAACGCCCATTCGCTCGCCATCCGGCAGGACGGCACGCTGTGGGGCTGGGGCGATAACCTGTTTGGGCAGCTGGGCACCAGCGCCTTCACCGAAACGAACGCGCCCGCCCAAATCGGCGGCGACACGAACTGGCTCGCGGTGTGCGCTGCGAACGTGACTTCCTTCGCGCTGAAGTCCGATGGCACGCTTTGGTTCTGGGGCGCGGATACCGTCAGCAATGTTTTCACGCCCACGCAAATCGGCACCAACCGGAACTGGATCGGACTGCCCAAGGACGCGCCGAACGCCAGCCCCACGGCGTTGCAGGCGGACGGCACGCGCTGGCAGTTCGCGGGCAACTTCACCAACGTGCAGTTGGCGGATTCCAATCTCTGGCTGGCGGTCATGGACGGTTCGTCCTCGCGCCATTGGGCCGTGGGCTTGGATCAAGCCTTGTCCTTGAACGGTTCCTCGGACGGCGTGCCGGAATGGAGTTCCGTGGTCAGCGGTTTCGCCCACGCGCTGGGATTGAAAACGAATGGCACGCTCTGGGCGTGGGCCTCTCCTTCTTTCAGCACGGCGGTTGACGGACAGCTCGGGTTGGGAAACTCGTCTCCCACCTCGCCCACGCAGGTGGGGACGGACATGTGGGGGGCCGTCTCGGCGGGTGGCAGCCATTCCATCGGCATCAAGGCCGACGGCTCGCTGTGGTGGTGGGGCGTGAACAACGGCTATGTCCCGCAAGGCAGCGGACTCCGCAGCACCAACGTGCCGACGCGCCTGGGCACGAACACGGGCTGGCTCGCGGTGGCGGTCGGACAGGAACACGCCCTCGCGCTCCACGCGGACGGCACGATTTCGTGCTTTGGCTACAACAAGGCGGGCCGTTTGGGCAACGGCACCGTGTCGTTGTTGAAGGAACCCACGCGCGTGGGCACCGACGCGGATTGGTCATCATCGGCGATAGGCAACCTCTATTCCTTCGGCGTGAAATCCAACGGCACGCTGTGGGCGTGGGGCAAGCATCTCTACGGCGCGAATTCGCCGGGCGACCAGTGGACCAACTCACCGACGCAACTGGGTGTAGAAGCGAATTGGATTCGCATCTCGGCAGGCTGGCAACATTCGCTCGCCATGAAATCTGACCGGACCTTGTGGGCCTGGGGTCGCAACGTGCGGGGCGAACTGGGAAATGGTCAGACTTTGGGTACCCAGAATCTCCCCGTGTCCGTCGTGGGAGGCGGCGCGTGGACGAATTTTTCTGCCGGGTATTATTCGTCACTCGGCGTTCGGAACACGGCGCTTTACCAATGGGGCGGGGCTGTCGGCAGTTCTGGCTTTCCAAACGCCGCTTCACCCCAGCAAGTCGGCGGCAGCTTCAACTGGCGTCAGGTCGCCAACGCCAAATCCCATATCACCTCTTCGCACGCGCTGGCGCTGAAACAGAATGGAACTTTGTGTGCTTGGGGTTCCAGCTTTCGCGGCCAATTGGGCACGAACGACACGTCGGGCACGCCCGTCCAAGTCGGAACCGAAACCAACTGGACGCAAATCGCCGTGGGCGAACTGTTCTCCGGCGCGCTGCGTGCGGACGGCACGCTGTGGATGACGGGCTACAACGGCCTCGGGCAACTCGGTCTCGGCACGCGCGCAAACACGAATCTGTTCACGCGCGCGGGTACGGGAACGAATTGGGTCGAGCTGTCCGCCGGTTTCGGCCACGTCCTCGGACGGCAGGCCGACGGCACGCTCTGGGCCTGGGGCGACAACAGCTACGGCCAGTGCGCGCAGCCCGCGGTCTTCACGCCCGCGCCCGTCGCCGGCACGAACTGGGGGCGCGCGCAGTAGCTTCCGCTGGCGTGCGGCGTTTACACCGCTTCAACGCCCGCGATACCGCAGTTCCATCGAACACCTACGTCAGCTTGGACGGTGAAGCGGCCTGAAGTCCGCGCTCCATCAACGCTGTACGGATGCATCCACCCTGCTGCGCTTCACCGCGCCGCTTGCCGAAAAAATGTTCACCGCTACAGTCTCGCGCCGAATGAGTCTGCCCATTGTCCTCCCGTCGCCCGACCTCGTGCGCGCGGAGATGAACGCCATGCCGCCCGCCTCTCGGGCGCGCGGGGATAAATATTTTCTGGGCGGGCGTGTGCGTAACTTGCGGCACGGTCAACAAGAAGGCGAATTCCTCGCGGACGTGCAAGGCACGGAACTCTACACCGTGCGCGTGGTCTTGGACGCGCAGGACGGCGTCGCCGACGAGGAGTGCTCGTGTCCGCTCGGCGGCGATTGCAAGCACGTCTATGCCGCGCTCAAGGCGCTGCTCGTCGAGCACACGCAGGGCAGCGTGCGCTCGCTGTCCGAAGGCGCGAAGGAATTGCCGACTGTCGCCACCGCTCCAAAGCCACCGGCGGATGACACCATGTCTTTCCCCGAGCAAGTGGCGGCGTCTCTCTCTCGCAGCCTCACGGCCACGGAGAAAAGTTTTCTCGTCCGGCTCGCCAAGCTCTTCGTCCAGTGCCGTCAGCGCGGACATATCACGGGTTGGGATTTTCAGGAGCTCGGGCTGCCGCTGGGCGGCGGCTACAGTTGGGACGCGTTGAAAATCTGGCCCGCCGTGCCGGACAACGTGCGCCGCTTCTGGCTCTACCTCGCGCGCGAACTGCACAAGCGCGGCAAGGTCATTCCTGATTTTCTCCAGCCCGTGACTGACTTCGGCGAACTCGACGCCGAGATGCGCCGCTGGCAGCGCGTGCAGGAAATCACCAAGTGGAAAAGCGCGCTCGGCAACGCCGCGAAGTACGCGGCGGACGCGCCCAGTGAGGAGGCGGTGGAGCAGATTGATTTGCGGATCGCGCTGCGCGAAACCGGCGCGGAACTGGAGTGGAAGCTGCCCGGCCAGTCCGAGTTCGCCGCTCTGAAGCAGAATCAAATGCGCGAGTGGCAACGCCGTTTCCAAGGTGGCGAAGCAGAACTGACCACGCAGGGCGAATGGATCTGGCCCGTCTTCGAGCAGCGGCTGATGTATGGCGCGCGGCTCGCGCTGGAGTATTACGAGGAGGCGGCGCAGCGCGCGCTGGCGCGGCTCTTTCGTCTGCCGGGCATGGCGGCACATCTCGTGAATCCGCGCGGCGAGCCGTTTGAATTCGCCGCCGAACCGCTGCGCTGGCAGCTCACCGAACCCGTGGATGCGAACGGCGATTACCTCATGCGCCTTGCGCGCGCGGACGGCAGCGCGCCGGGGAAACTGCTCTGCGTGCTCGGCAGCCGTGCGCCGCTGTACGTGACCGAGACGGAGGTGCTGCGCGGCCCCGCGCATCAGGCCACGGTGCTCGATCCGCGCGGTGAGAACCGCATTCCTGTCGTGGCGTTGGAGACGCGCGGCGGCGTGACGCTGCTGCATTCGCTCGGCGTGCCAATGCCCGCGCGGCTGCGCGAACGCGTGCGCGTGGTGCCGATGACGTTGCAGTTTCAGTGCGACCTGCGCCCCACTTATCCGGGCGCGGACTCGGAGCATTGCATCATCTTGCCGCGCGCGCTCGACGAGAACGGTCGCGCGCAGGAAACGTGGAACGGTGTCAACTGGGAGCGTGCCGGCAAGCTCGCGGAGAAGGAGGCGAAGAAGGGCGGCGTCATCGTCATCCCGGATCGCGGCGCACTCGCCAATCCCATGCTGCTGATGGCCGGTCTCGACGCGAAGTGGGAGATGTATCGCGGCGGCTTCACCATGCGCGTGACGAAGAAATTTCCCGAACTGTTCGCCGGCTGGCTCAAGTCCCTGCCGCCGCAAGTGAAGGTGGAATTGAAAGGCGACCTCGCCACGCTCGCGGCGGAAGCCGTGGCCGGCACGGTGAAGCTCAACGTCGAGGAGACGGAGATTGACTGGTTCGATCTGCGCGTGGTGCTGGACGTGGACGACACCACGCTCACACAGAACGAATTAAAGCTGCTGATGAACGCGCGCGGCGGCTTCGTGCGCCTGGAAGGCAAGGGTTGGAAGCGGTTGCAGTTCAATCTCACCGAGGAGGAGGATGAGCAGCTCTCGCGGCTCGGCCTGAACGCGCGCGAACTGACCGCCGAGCCGCAGCGTCTGCACGCGCTGCAACTTGCCGACAAGTCCGCGAAGAAATTTCTCAGCGAGCCGCAGTACGAACAAATTGAGCGCCGCGCCGGAGAGATCAAAGCGCGTGTCACGCCGGATGTTCCCGCGACGATCAGCGCGGAGTTGCGGCCCTATCAGCGCGATGGCTTCCACTTCCTCGCCTACCTTTCCGCGAACAATTTCGGCGGCATCCTCGCCGACGACATGGGCCTGGGAAAAACGTTGCAGACGCTCGCGTGGCTCGAATACCTGCGGGACGAAAACAAAAAGCAGAAAGCAGAAAACGGACATCAGCCGTCCCTCGTCGTCTGTCCCAAATCCGTGATGGACAACTGGCGCGCGGAGACCGAGCGCTTCGTCACCGGACTGCGCGTGAAAGTGTGGGGCGCGGGCGAGGTGAAGCATCTGGCCGCGCACCTCGAGTCCGCCGACCTGCATGTCATCAATTACAGCCAGCTCCGGCTGCTCGGCGAGAGTCTCGCCAAGGTGCGCTGGCTGGCGGTGATTCTCGACGAAGGGCAGTACATCAAGAATCCCAGTTCCATCACCGCGCAGATCGCGCGCGGCCTGCGCGCGCAGCGCCGGCTCGTGCTCTCCGGCACGCCGATTGAAAATCGCCTGACCGACTTGTGGAGTTTGATGACCTTCGCCATGCCCGGCGCGGTCGGGAGCCGCGCGCAGTTCGGCAAGATGTTCGATGCGAAGGACGATCCGTTCGCCCGTCGCCGTCTCGCGGCGCGCGTGCGTCCGTTCCTGTTGCGCCGCACCAAGTCGCAAGTCGCGAAAGATTTGCCCGACCGCGTGGAAGAAGATTTGTTCTGCGAGATCGAGGGCGAGCAGAAGACGCTCTACCGCGCCGAACTGAAGCGCGCGCAGCAGATGCTCCTCGGCGTGCAGTCGCCAAAGCAACTGGCCGAGCAACGCTTCCACTTCCTCACCTCGCTGCTGCGCCTGCGGCAGATTTGCTGTCACCCGCGCCTCGTGAAACCGGACTCGAAAGCCCCGAGCGCAAAGGTCGAGGCGCTCATTGATCAGATCGAGCCGCTGATGGAGGAGGGCCACAAGGTTTTGGTCTTCTCGCAGTTCGTGCAGATGCTCGACATTCTGCGCGACGAGATCACCGAGCGGAAGTGGCCGATGTTTTACCTCTCGGGAGCCACGGAGAATCGCGGCGACTTGGTGAAAGAATTTCAGGCGAAGGAAGGCGCGGCGATTTTCCTGATTTCACTCAAGGCCGGCGGCTTCGGACTCAACCTCACCGCCGCCAGCTACGTCGTGCTGTTCGATCCGTGGTGGAATCCCGCCGTCGAGAACCAGGCCATTGATCGCACGCACCGCATCGGCCAGACGCGGAACGTGATGGCCTACCGGCTCCTGATCAAAAACAGCATCGAGGAAAAAATCCGCGCGCTGCAAAAATCCAAGTCCGCGCTCGCCGACGACGTGCTGGGCGAGGAGAAGTTTTCGCAAAGCCTGACGCTGGATGATTTGCGCTACCTGTTCAGCGATGACACGCCGACGGAGTGAGACGTTGGGGTGGATGAGCGGCGACTCCTTCCGAACCCCGGATACCTCTTCGGGAGTATTGGCCCGCGCGCCATCCTGTGTAGAGTGGCGGCGATGAACTGGCTCCGCTGGGTCGAACGACCGCGAATGCTCGCGCTCCTGGCGCTGGCTTTCGCGCTCGTGCCGGCGTGGCTGGCGGCCGTCATGTATCGCGACGCGCGGCTGAAGGACGAGCGGGTCTTTGAGACCACGGCGCAGGTGCTGGGCGAACAGCTTCAGCGCAGTTTCGAGCGGCATACTTACTTTCCCAGGGAATTGCAAAATCGCGGCCGCGATCTCGACCGGGCCGCGCTGCCGCAAGGCGGGATGCTGCCGGTGTTCCCTTGGCAGGAGAAGCTGCCCAGTCTGATCGCGTTAGGTTATGCGGAGGTGATCGAGTCGCAACTAATCGTGCGCTGGAAAAGCGCCGAGCGCGTCCCGGTGGTGAAACTCGGCGATGATCTGGCGGCCCTGCCCGGTGTGACGGCGGCGGTGAAAATAGTTCCGCCCGACAATCCCAACTCCACGATGGGCTGTCTGGTCGAGCCGCGCCGGATGCTGGTGCTGCTGGCCCTGCCGGGGAATCGTTCGCCGGTGCCGACGTATGGCTACATCGCGGCGTGGGTGGATTTGGCGGCGCTGTGCCGGGATGCCGCGCTGCCGTTGCTGCGGGATCAGGTGCTGACCGCGACGCCGCTGACTGATGGCAAACCGATGCCCGCCGGAGCGCGCCGCGTGAAGATCAGCGACGGTCGCGCGACGTGGGCGGCGAGCATCGCGCGCGGCCCGCAGTTCAGCCGGCAGTATGGGCCGCCGACGCCGTGGCTGACGTTTCTCGCCGTGGGCTTGAGCGCGTTGCCGCTGCTGGTGCTGGCTTCGCTGGCCGGGCGGGCGGGCCAGTTGCGTGCCGCGCTCACCGCCGAGCGCGAAGTGGTCCGGCAGCAACGCTTCTTCACCCAGAGCGTCTCGCACGAATTCCGCACGCCGCTGGGCGTGATTCTTTCCGGCGCGGATCTGCTGGAGAGCTACGCCGACAAGCTCACGCCGGAGCGCCGGGGCGAAGTACTGGCCGAGATCAAGGCCAACACCCGGCACATGACGGAGATGATCGAGCGCGTGCTGCTGCTCGGCCGCATCGAATCGAGCAAGCTGTCCTGCCAGCCGCAGCCGGTGCCGCTCGCCACGTTCTGCCATGAACTGGCCCGCCAGGTGACGACGGCCCATCCCACGCGCGGCGTCATCACCGTGAACGCGCCGAAGCGCGAGGTGCTGCTGGATGCCGCGCTGGTCATCAGCATGCTCGACAAC
>JANNGC010000319.1:0-3096 GCA_031380445.1 Pedosphaera sp. | reverse complement strand
CTTGCTGCTCGGCTGTCCCGTGCGGGAGTTCCGCCATCGCGACGTAAAAGATTTTGTCCGTGCGCTAATGAAGCTCGGCCCGCGCGCCCGCCCGCTGGTGATGACCGACGGCATGTTCTCCCACGACGGCTCGCTCGCGCCGCTCAAAGGATACCTCGCCGCCCTGCCCCGCTCGGGTCGCCTGCTGGTGGATGACACGCACGGCGCAGGCACGCTGGGCCAACGCGGACGTGGCACGCCGGAAGTCTGCGGCGTGCGCGACGCGCGACTGGTGCAAACCATCACCTTGAGCAAGGCGTTCGGCGTCTATGGCGGCGCGGTGCTGGGACCGACGCGCGTGATTGAGGCGATTCAGGAGCGCAGCCGCCTGTTCATCGGCAACACGCCGCCGCCGCTGCCGCTCGTGAACGCGGCGCTGGCCTCGGTGAGAATTTTGCAAACAGACCGATCACTCCGCGCGCGACTCGTGGCGAAAGTGACCGTGCTCAAAGCCATGTTGATTCGGAACGGCTGGTCCTCGCCGATGCTGGAAACGCCCGCGCCGATCATCGCCGTGGTGCCGAGGAATTCGCGCCACGCGGCGCAACTCAAGCGCGGGCTGCTAGACGCGGGAATTTTCCCCTCGTTCATTTCCTACGCGGGCGGCACGCCGTATTTTCGTTTCGCGATTTCCAGCGAGCACACCGCCGCGCAGCTCGACGCGCTCGTGACGACCTTGATCAAACATCCATGAGCGACGCCCGCCGCCTAGATCAATGGCTCTGGGCCGTGCGCCTGTTCAAGACGCGCGCGCTCGCCGCCGCCGCGTGCAAGGACGGCAAAGTGCTCGTCAACGGCCAGCCCGCGAAGCCCGCGCGTGACGTGCATCCGGGCGAAATCATTTCCGCCAAGGCCCACGGCGTGCAGCGCACCGTGAAGGCGCTGGCCGTGCCGCCCGCTCGCATCAGCGCGAAACTGGTTCCTGAATTTCTCGAAGACTTGACGCCACCCGCCGAATACGAGAAGGCCCGCGAGGCCGCGCTCGCGCCGAAGTTCAACTGGAGCAAGGGACAGGGCCGCCCCACGAAGAAGAGCCGGAGATTGTGGGAGCAGTCGCCTTTTTCCGAGTAGGCGCGCGGGCTTTCCAGCCCGCAGCAAGCCTCGAACGGACGGACGCGTCAGAAAATTCTTGAGCCTCCATACTCAGCAACTTGCTACGGACTGGAAAGTCCGCGCGCCGGAGCCTCAACGTAATTCCCGTGCCAGCGATTCTCCCAAGCGCACCGCCTCGCTGATTGCGCCGCTGCGTTCACCTTGACGCGGAGTCGCTCCGAGAAAGGAAATCGCGCGCAAGTGCAATTGCCCGCCGCGCAACTCCGCCAATGCTCCGACCGCCATCTGACAGCCGCCGCCCATCGCACGCAGAAAGGCGCGCTCGGCGGTCACGCACGCCTGCGTGGCGGAATCGTTCAGCGTGGCGATGATCTTTTCGAGGCGCGGATCGTTCTCGCGAATCTCGATGCCCAGCGCCGCCTGCCCGACGCACGGCAGCATTTCCTCCACAGGAATCGGAGTGGCAATCAAGCCCGCCGGAACATCCGCGCCGGAAAGTTGTGTCGTGCCTGCGGCGCTGAAGTGCAGACGCTCCAGCCCCGCCGCCGCGAGCACGATGGCGTCGAGTTCCGTTTGCTCCGCGAGCTTCCGCAGGCGCGTACCGACGTTGCCGCGAATCTCAACGATCTTCAGGTCGGGCCGCGCGTGCAGCAGTTGCGCGCGCCGCCGCGTGCTGCTGGTGGCGACGGTGGCGCTGGCGGGCAAGGTTGAAAGTTGAAAGTTGAAAGTTGAAAGTGGGGACGAGCGCCGCACCAGCACATCGCGCACATCCGCGCGCGCGCTCACGGCGCCGAGTTTCAAACCGGACGGAAGTTCGGTCGGCAAATCTTTCAGGCTGTGGACGGCGAGATCGCCGGAGCCGTCGAGCAGCGCCTCCTCGATCTCCTTGGTGAACAAACCCTTCGGCAAGTTCCCGCTGGCCATCGAAGCCGTTTGTAACTTGTCGCCCGTGGTCCGGATGATGTTCAGCTCGAAGGTCTCGCCGGGAAATGCCGCGCGGCATTGGGCGAGGATCATGTTGGCTTGGGCCAGCGCCAGCGCGCTGCCCCGGGTGGCGATGCGAATCATTCGTGTCCGAAAGCAGGTTTGGAATCGCTGTTCAGCGGAGAGCGTCCCGATGGTTCAAAAAGCCCGCGCGCCTTCTCGCGGATGATCGCTTCGCAGCGCGTGATCTCTTCCTTGCGCTGGCGCAGGTGGTCGGAGGCGATGGCCTGGAGGTCGTCAATGTTGTAGAGGTAAACGTCCTCCATGAAATTCACTTCCGGCTCGATGTCGCGCGGCACGGCGATGTCAATGAGCAGCAGCGCGCGGTTCTTCCGCAGCTTCATCAGCGGCTCCAACTTCGCGCGGTCGAGGACGTAATGCGGCGCGCTGGTGCTGCTGATCACGATGTCAATGTTCGCGAACTCCTTCGCCCATTCCTCGAAGTGAACGGCGCGTCCGCCGAGTTCGCCGGCCAGCGCCACGGCGCGTTCGTGCGAACGGTTGGACACGATGACGCTGTGCGCGCCGCGCGAGAGCAGGGCGCGCGCGGCCTTCTCGCTCGTCTCGCCCGCGCCGATGACCATCACCTGCCGGTCGTCGAGCGCGGTGAAAATCTTCTGCGCCAGTTCGACCGCGACCGAGGCGACCGAGACGCTGCCGCGCTGGATGTTCGTTTCGGTGCGCACTTGTTTGGCGACATTGAAGGCGCGCTGGAACGTCCGGTTGAGCCGCCCCCCCGTGTGTTTGTGTTGGAGGGCCAGGTCATAGGCCTTCTTGAGCTGGCCGAGAATCTCCGTTTCACCCAGGACCATCGAATCGAGGCCACAGGCCACCCGGAACAGGTGGCACACGCTCTCGGGCTCCTCCAGCGCATAGAGGTGCTCCGCCAGATGTCCGGCCGCACCCCGGTGGCTGACCAGAAAATCCTTCAAACGGGCGACGGAACTGATCCCGGGAGCCGGGATCACGGCATAGAGTTCGACTCGGTTGCAGGTGGAAAGGATGACGGCCTCCAATGCG
>JANNGC010000239.1:0-10870 GCA_031380445.1 Pedosphaera sp. | reverse complement strand
GGACTCGGCGGTCCGCGCTCCGATGACTCATTCAATCCGATACAAATCCGTCTTCGTCCGCAGGATGAGCGCGTTCCCCGTGACGGCGGGCGAGGCCATGAAGCCGCTGGCGAGTTTGTTCTCCGCCACTTTCTCGAAGGTGCGTCCGGGCTTGA
This sequence comes from Pedosphaera sp., assembly GCA_031380445.1. Taxonomy (GTDB): domain Bacteria; phylum Verrucomicrobiota; class Verrucomicrobiia; order Limisphaerales; family SIBH01; genus JANNGC01. The sequence continues at coordinate 10,715 of JANNGC010000239.1, read as the reverse complement.
TGACCGTGGTCTTGCCTTCTTCGCTGAAGAAATAGGCGTGGCCATTCGCGAAGATCGGCGACGCGGAATAATTGCCACCGATGCGCTCCGCCCAAATCTCCGCGCCCGTCTTCGCGTCCACCGCCGTGACGATGCCGCCGTCGTTGTTCATGTAAATCACGTCGTCCACGAGCAGCAGCGACGGTTTTTTCGACACGGCCTTCGTCGCCTTCCACGCGAGGTGCGTGGCGGTGACATCGCCTTTGCCGCCGGGTTTCACCGCGAGCAACTGGCCCTGCGACCAGCCGCTCGGGAAATAAATCAGCCCCTGCCCGATGACCGGGCGCGTGCCGCCCGAGTGACTGGTGCGCTCCTCGATGCGCCAGAACTCCTCGCCCGTCAGCGGCTCGTAGCCGTAGCAGGCGTTCGCGCCCTGGCTGATGAGCAGCGGCTTCCCATCAATCGTCGCGACGTGCGGCGTGGCAAAGCACTTCCGGAAATCGCCCTCGGCCTTGGGCTTCCCGTTCGCTTCAAGGTCTTTGAAATCAATCGAGCGTTCCTTCCGCCACACCGTCTTCCCGGTCTTCTTGTCGAGCGCGATGATGAACTGCGCGTCGCTGCCATCGAAGTTCATGATCAGCAGGTCGCGGTAAAGAATCGGCGAGGAGCCGGCACCGCGATAGTGGTTGCACTCAATGTCACGGCGTTCCCACAGCACCTTGCCGGTCTGCGTATCAAGGCACGCCGTGCCGGGCGAGCCGAAGGTGATGTAGATGCGCCCGTCCTCGAGGACCGGCGTGGGCGACGCAGGCGAATTCGCCGCGTGATGAAATTGCGGGCGCTCGACCTCGAATCTCTTTTCATCGCGTAGAATTTTCCCCGAGTCCGCGTCCACGCACACGACAGACAACTGCTTGGCGTCCGGCGTGGCGGTGGTGAACCAGATTTGTTTCCCCCACACCACGGGCGACGACCAGGCCTTGCCGTGGATGGGCGTCTTCCATTTCACGTTGTTGGTTTCGCTCCAGGTCACGGGCGGTTTGGCGGTGGCGAGGGCGTGGCCGTTTTGATTCGGGCCGCGGAACTCGGGCCAGTTGGAAGCAGACGCGAGCGAGCAAAAGCCGAGCAGCAACAAGTTCAGGAAACGCATGGGAAAAGTTCACACCACACGGCGCGTTCAGGCAAGGACGGGGTTTTGATAATGGGGCCGCGCGCAACGCAGCCCTACCGTGGTAGGGATGCGCTGCCGCGCGGCTTTCACCGCCGCTTGCTGTCCACGAAGGCCCACGCCATCCCCAGCAACAGGCCGGAGGTGTGCGCGGTGTTCGCGATGGGTCCGAACAAGCCCGTGAAACAAGCGCCGAACCACACCATCGCCCAGATGAGACTCTGCCGATCCAGCGCGATACCGGCAGCAGGATCAAATCTCCCGCGCACCCAGCAGTAGCCGATGAGCGCGTAGTTCACACCGGACATGCCGCCGAAGAGCGGGCTGCCGCTCATCCAATACTGCGCCGCATTCGAGAACGCGCCCGTGAGCAGCACGAAGGCTGCGAAGTAAATCGAACCCAGCCGGGCCTCGAACAGGCTGCCGGTCCGTTGCAGCCACATCATGTTGAACAGAATGTGGCCGATGAGAATTCCGCCGGTCGGAAAGTGGATGAAAATGGGCGTGACCAGCCGCCACACCTCACCGCTCCGCAGCGCGCCCCAACCGCGCGTCCACTGCACGCTGTCGCCGTTCACCTCGATGGGCGTGAAGAACAAAATGGAGAGACGCTCCAAATCCTCGCCAAACTTCGAGGCGAGAAAGACGCCCACACACGCGAAGATCAGCGCATACGTCACCACGCCGAAGCCGTGACTGCTCAGGCCGGGCAGCAGTTTCTTCCCGCTCACCACGCGCTTGCGATACGCCGCGTCGTCGGCCTTCGCTTGTTCGCGCAGCTTGGCGGCGGGCGAGCCGGCGAAATATTTCGCGTCGTTCGGATTGGTTTTGAATTCGGCAAGCAATTGCGTGGCAGTCGCGACGTGATCATCCGAGCGCACCCAGACGGCCCATTGTTGGCCCTCGTGCTCGAACTCGGTCTCGATCTGCTGCACGTAGAGAAAATCACCGAACGTCCGCGCGTCCTTGTCGTTGTCGAGATGCCCAATCAGTCGCATGTGCGGCGTGAGGTAACACCTTCACTTCGGCAATGCACGCCGGGAGTGGCGCATCTTGGGAGCGCCGGCATCCCTGCCGGCGCGAAGGCGTGCCTGAGTAAGAAACGCGCCGGCTGGAAGCCGGCGCTCCCGGGGCTTTGATGCGGTCCGCGCCTTTCGCGTTGCACAATTTCCGCGCCCGTTGAAACGTCTCCCGCCACATGAGCACACCTCGAAACGTCAGATGCCCGGGCTGCAAGAAAAGCGGCGACTGGTTTGCCACGCCCTTCGGCCCGTTCTGCTCGAAGCGCTGCAAACTCGTGGACTTGGGGAAATGGTTTGGCGAGGAACACAAAGTTTCCGAGCCGCTGCGGCCTGAACACTTCGCGCCATTTGAAGAACTGCCGCCGGGGAAAAATCCCGACGGGCCGGAGAGGTGAGCATTCGCGCGGCTTCAACTGGCCGCAAACCGCGGCTACTTCCCCGCCACCATCGGAAACCCCGTGGTCGCCTGCCCCGTCGAGGCGTGAATCTCCACCGGGATGATGATGGCCGGGCGCGGTTGGTCGCGCTCGACGATAATGTTCACGCCGCTCAACCGGTGCTCCACGCAATGGCGGAAGGCCTCGATGGAGTTGGCGAAAAGGCGCGCGAGCGTGCTGCTCTCCGTCCACGCGTCGGACTCCCGGAGGAACTGCCGCGTCGCGCCGTGCTGGATGCAGATTTTCATGGGCGCGACTCTGCCGGAAAAAATATCCGTGCGCATTCGGGGGAAGTACCAGTCCGAAGGGCCGAAAAAGGCGGGGCAATTTCCGGCCCGGCGTTTGGCGGAACGGCTCGCGCGGCGAGCCGTCGCGGCGCGCAGAGCGGCGCACGGGGCACGGCTTGGCACACTCTCGCGCGCGGAGCATTTGGGCCACCCGCTCTGTTAGTGGGGCAGCCGGGACGCCTGCCCCACTAAGGTTTGGTCGCAGCGCGACCAAACCCACCACGCCGCCCTTCCTGCTTCATGCGCTTGAGCGTGGTCGGCTTCTCCGGCATTTCCTTGCCGTCCATAATGGCCTTGCAGCTCGCGGTAAGGGTGTCGGCGTCATCGAAGGTCAGCGTCAGCGCGTGCATGTGCGACTCCTTCTTCGTGTTGATGCCGCAGGACTTGTCGAAGTCGAACTTCAGCGTCTTCGCGTCCGCCGACTTGAGCAACATGCCGGGGCGGTTGCCCATCACGCAGTAGTGCGTGAGCGCGAGCTGGCCGTTCTTGTCGAAATACATGGTGGTCATCTCGTTCGGCGTGCCGGCGAAAACTTTTTCTTCCAGCACGCTGCCGCCCGCGAGCAGGCGGTATTGCGAGACCATTTCCATCGGCCCCTGCCCCAAGTCCACCATCCCCTTCCAGGTGCCGACGAGCGACTTCATGCGCTCGAACTCAGGCGAGCCGGGCGGGAGCTTGGGGATTTCGCCCGCGTGCAAGGCCGTGGTGGCGGCGAGCAGCAGCGTGGCGCAGAGGGCGGTCAGTTTGGTTTTCATAAGGTTCGTTAGTTAATCAGTTGTTCGACTGTGTTTCATCTCAACAACGAACGGGGCGGCGTGCTCAGGACACCGGGATGAAACTTTTTTAACCACGGATGGACACGGATAAACACGGATGCGCGGTTTTTCATCCGTGTTTATCCGTGTCCATCCGTGGTTGGAAATTTCAGAGCTTCCGCCGCGCCTCGGAAACCATCTGCAATTCCTCCGGCAGCAACGGCGCGCCGACCGTGCGGTCGAGATACGTGCGCGCCTTTTCCTTCTGCCCCGCCGCGACGAGGATCGCGCCGTAGTAGCCGGCCACGGACGGGTCGTTCAGTTCGGCGGGCTGGAGCGTATCCATCAGCTTGAGTGCCTCGGCGGATTTCCCCTGCACATGCAGCGACCAGGCATAGGTGGAGACGAAGGCGAAATTGTTCGTGCCGCGATCATAGACCTGCCGCGCGACTTCGTGCGCGCGGGCGACATTGGTGTTGAGCAACAGCGCGAGCGAGGCCCAGTTGTTTTGCGCCACGATGTTCGTGGGCTGACGCTCCAAGAGCAGCGCGTTCACGTCGAGCACGCCGCGCGTGTGGCGCTGGCGCAAGAAACCGTTCTGCAAGGATTCGAGCGGCCAGCGTTCTTTCGGAAAATCTTTGGCCGCGCGCCAGAGGGTTGATTCCGTCTCGTTGGTCCAGCCCCAAGCGTTGGCCATTTGCGCGAGCGCGCCGAGCAGCTCCGGGCGTTCGCCGGCCAGTTTCACCGCGTCGCGCCAGTGCGCGGCGGCAGCGTCCGTGCCGCCCTGTTTGCGCACCGCGTAGGTGAGCAGCGCCTTGCGCACGAAGTCGCGCTCCGGCCACTCGCCGCGGTTCAGCAGTTCCTCCAGTTCCCGCCAGCGGGCCAGCGAGAAATAGGCGCTGGCGACCACGACGGGCAGCGGCGGCTCCTGCTGCATCTTGGCGGGCAGCGATTTCACCCAGTCAATCGCGTTGGTCGCAGAGCCGAGTTCCGTCAGGCGTGTGACCAGTTCCGAGGCGGCGAAAACATTCGTCGCCGCGTCGCGCTGCAACGTCGTGAGGAAGGAATTGAACTGCGGACTCTCCGCGCCGCGCAGCACGGTGAGGTGATCCAGCTTGTCGCTCCACGCGCTGTTCGTGAGCTTGAGGAGCGCGGCGGAATACTGCTCCGCCTCCGCGAAACGCCGGCGGCTGGTGTGATGCACCAGCAGGGCGCGGAGCGCCTGCGCGTTGCCCGTGCGCTGCTCCAGTTCCGCGCGGGCCACGGCGGACACCGCCGCGTCCCGCGATTCGAGGCGGATGACGCCGAGGTTGATGCGATGCGACTCGTTCCCCGGCTCCAAGCGGATGGCCTGCTGCAAATGCTTCTCCCCATCGGCGATGCGGTTCTGCTTCAACGCCAGTTGTGCAGAGACGAGTTGAAAGGCCACGTCGTTCGCACCGTCGCCCAGTTCGGACAGTGTTTGCACGGCCAGCGGAAAGGGCGGCTGCTCGTAGCGCAGCGCGGCGGAGGCGAACATGAGCTTGTTCGAGCGCGTCGGCTCGATCTCGGCCACGCGCCGCCGCCAGACCAGCGCGTTCGGCGAGCGCGAGAGATCGGAAAGCTCGGCCAGCACGCGGCAGGCGGTGACGTTGTTCGAGTTCAGCACGATGACTTGCTGCGCGTTGAGCAAGGCCTGGCGGTGCTCGCCTTTCAGCAGGGCTTCCATCGCTTGCGCGGCAAATTTCTTTTCCTTGCCGGCGCGATAGGCGGGCAGCCCGAGCCAGACGCCAGCGGCGGCAACGACCAGGAGAACGGCGAGAACGAGTATTTTTTTCATCAGATGTCCAACGAGGGCGGAGGCTCCCTGATGGCGGCGGCCTTGGCAATCGCCTTTGCGGGCGGTGAGGGAGCGCGAACCGGCCTTAGGGAAGTTTCGCCAGTTCGGCGGAGAACGACTTGAGGTGTCCGGCAAACACCGTCGGCGAAAAGTCCGGGCGGGACTGCACCTCCTTGAACATCTCGTCGAGCTTTGGACTGAGCGCCGCGTGTTTGTTCCACTTCAAGCTCACCAGCAATCGCTCCAATCCGAGCACCGTGCGCTCGGCGCGTTGCGCGATTTCGGCGGAAGGTTTCGCGTCCGCGAACGTGGTGTGCGTGGCGGAAAGTTTTTCCAGCCGCGTGCGAATCTCGGACTCGCCCCAATTCTGCTCGGTCACTTCGCGCGCCAGATCATCCGCCGCGCGCGGCTCGGGCGCGATGCTCAACAAGGCGGACAATGCGGCGGCCCGCTGACGCACTTCATCACCCACTTTCGCGTCGGCCGATTGCGCTGCCGCCTCGCGTGCGGCCACGGCCTGCCCCACAAACCACGCCTGCGCGCCACGCAGCCGGTTCGTCTCCGGCCAGTGCCGCGGCATGGCCACGCACTGGCCGTCCAGTTCGAAGGTCAGTTCGGGATGCCCCGCCGCGCGCAGCTCCGGATCAAGATTCTGATGGCACGCCACACAGGTGTTCGCGCGCACGTAAAGATTTTTCAGGTCGCGCATCCCGGCGGCGACCTTCTGCCCGTGGTTCAAGTCCGTGCGCGTGTGCGTGAGCAGCCAGTTCTCCGCCGCGTTGTGGCAGCTCTCGCAGGAGACGCCTTCGAGCTTTCCGACGAGCGGACCTTTGCGTTCGGCGGACACGGCTTGGAAAGGATTGTGACACTCGGTGCAGCGCGCGCTGGTCGTGGCGTCCGTGATCTTCAACGTCTCCGCGATACGCGCGCTGCGCGACATGGAGAGCGTGGCCGGCGCGCGCGTGTGGAAATCTTTCTTCAACCAGGTGACGTATTGATCGCGCTTGTCCCCGGCCCCGCCGTGGCACATGGAGTTGGCGCAGCTTTGCGCGCCGAGGAATTTGGGGGCGGCAACTTCGGCGGCGTCTGTCGTGAGAGCGACAAACAAAACCAAAACAGGAACGAAGCGTTGGAAGAATTCCCTCCGCACAAACTGTTCTTTGCCGCGCACGCCCGCTGTGTTAGTCATTCGCCCGCTTCAATGCAACCCAGTACCAGCACCGACAAAATCGAGCGGGGTGAGCCTCTGAGCACGGAGAAGCTGCTCGAGTACTTGCCGTGGCTCAAAGAAATCCCCGCGCCGCAACTCAAGTGGGCCGAGGGGGCGGCAGTGCTGCGGCGTTTCAAACGCGGCGAACTGGTCTGCGAGGAAGGCGAGTTCGGCTCCACCGCGTTCTACATCGTCTCCGGGCGCGTCAACATTTTCATCCAGAACAAGATCGCCCACGTCAAAACCCAGCGCGGCCTCGGCGGCTTCGTGGCGCGCATGAAAAGTTTCCTCGTCTCGGACAAGACCGAGCATCGCGACGAGAACACCAAACACTTCATCCCCATCGACGCCTCGGTGGATTTGTCCATCAACAGCCCCATCGCCTCCCTCGATCCGGGCGAGCTGTTTGGCGAGATGACCTGCCGTACCTTCCAACCGCGCTCCGCGACCGTGCAGGCCAGCGAGGAGTGCGTGATGGTCGAGTTCCTCCGCGTCGTGCTCGACATGCTCATGGGCTCGCGCGAAGTGGACGCGGTGACGAAGGCATCCACGAAAGTGAAGGTCGGCACGTTCAAAGGCACGACGTTCAAAGTCGAACTCGATAAAAAATATCGCGAGCGTTCGCTGAACAATCACCTCCGCAGCGTGCCGCTGTTCTCCTCCGTGGATGAAACCTTTCTCGCACTGCTCAACCCGCGCGTCGAACTCGTCACGTTCGGCAAGGGCCAGGTCATCTGCAAACAAGGCGACGCCGCCGACGCTTTTTATCTTATCCGCTCCGGCATGGTGAAGGTGTCGAACGCCATGCCCGGCGGCGAGATGGTCCGCACGTACCTCGGGCGCGGCGATTACTTCGGCGAGATTGGTCTGCTCTTCAATCAGCCGCGCGGCGCGACCTGCACCGCGCTCGACACCGTTTCGCTCGTCAAGATCGGCAAGGAAGATTTCGAGCAGATGCTCACGAATTTTCCCAAGGTGAAGGCGATGCTCACGGAAGTGGCCGACATCCGCATCAAGGCCGGCCAGAAAAAACAACTGCCGCGCGGACTGAACCTCGATGAGTTTCTCAACCAGGGTTTGTTCGAGGCACAGAATCTTCTCATCATCGATCTCGACCGCTGCACGCGCTGTGATCTGTGCGTGCGCGCCTGTGCCGAGGCGCACGATGGCGTCACGCGCCTGCTGCGCGACGGCCTGCGCTACGACAAATATCTCGTCGCCACGACCTGCCGCACCTGCCGCGATCCGCTCTGCATGACGCAGTGCCCGGTCGGCTCCATCCGCCGGAAGGACAATCTCGAAATCATCATCGAGGACTGGTGCATCGGTTGCAGCAAGTGCGCGGAGCTCTGCCCGTTCGGCAACATCAACATGCACCCGGTCGAGTTCATGGAGGAAGTGAAGGCGCTCGCCGCCGCGCCCGCCGACGGCTCCGCGCCCGCACCCAAACCGACGGTGAAGAAAAGTTCCAAAGCTGCGACGTGCGATCTCTGCACCGATCTTTCGATGCCGAGTTGCGTTTATGCCTGTCCGCATGACGCGGCGCGGCGCGTGGACCCGACGACGTATTTCGCCGGGCATTACGTCTCGAAGACCGGCGGCGATCCGAAGAAGTTCGACGCGCGCACCACGCACGACGAGAACACCCAATTCCTCACGCGCAAAAAGTGATCATCAACCGGCAACATTTCGGATGGGCGGTCTTCACGGCCTTGGCAACCGTGGCGGCGGCGCTGCTCTACGTCGGCGAATTTCACGCGGACAAACTGCCCTTCAAGCTGTCCATGCCCGCGAGCCTGCATCGCGACGTGCGCGAGACGGGACGCAGCGTGGGTGGGACGCCGTTGGGGTTGATTTACGGCAGCGTGTCCGCCGCGATTTTTGTTTTCGCCGCGCTGCTCGGCCTGCGCCGCAAGCGTCCGACGCTCAAAGTCGGGCGGCTGCAAACGTGGCTGAAGGGCCACATCTGGCTGACCGTGCTGACCATTCCGCTCGTACTGCTGCACTGCGGCTTCTCCACCGGCTCGCCGATGACGTCCTGGTTTCTCATCATCTACGCCATCGTGATGCTGAGCGGATTTTACGGGCTGGCCCTGCAACACGTCGTGCCGCGTCTGATGAAGGAACAGGTGCCGCTCGAAACCATCTTCGAGCAGATTCCGCACTTGCGTCAGCAGATGCACGAGGGCGCGCAGGAAATGCGGAAGACGCTCGATGTGGTGCCTGCTCCCGCCGCCGCTCCCGTCGTGGAGGCTGTGCCCGCTGCCGCCACTTCACTCGCTGACCTTGCCGCGCCCACTGAAACCGTCGCCGTCGCCGAGCTTGCGCCTGATCCGGGACTCCAGATTTTCAAGCAGTTCATGGACGAGTCCGCCCTGCCCTACCTCGCCGCGTCGCGCGGCGACAAACTGCTGCTCGGCGCGCAACGCGTGTCCGACGATCAGTTCCGTTTCCTGAAAATCAGCGTCAGCGCGGACGCGAAGGACAAAGTGGAACAACTGCAAGGCTGGTGCGACGAGCGCCGCCAGTTGGATTTGCAGACGAAGCTCCAGCACTGGCTGCACGGCTGGCTGCTCGTGCACATTCCATTCTCCGTCCTGCTCCTCATTTTCACCGCGTGGCACGTCCTCGCCGCGTTGTTTTTTTACTGAGAGCGAGTCTCGGCACCAAGGCCGAGCAGGGCGCGGGCGACCAGGGCCTGATGTTCGGCTACGCGAGCGTTTTCAATCCGCTGGAGGAATCACGTAAAGTTTGCCGCCTTGCCCCAAGCCAGTGCCCGCGATACGCTCCGGCCACGAAAGCGACTCTTTCGGAACCCGAGATTGTCACGCGGAATGGCAAGCCGGTGTCCGTCATTCTTCCCATCGCAGAATACCGTGAGCTGATTGAGCGCGCGGAAGATGCCGATGATGTCGCCTGGTTAAAACGCGCCCGCCAGAAGCCGCCGGCTTGCCGTCCGCTCGGCGAATACCTCGCGGCCCGCAAGGCGAAGTAACGTGTACCGGATTCTCCTCGAACGCGCGGCGGAGAAGGACTTGAAGCGACTCTCCGCTGAAATTCACGACCGCGTGATTGCCGCGATTCAAGGCCGGGCTGAAACCCCTCGTCCTAGCGGTTGTCGCAAACTGGCTGGATCGGCGAATGACTGGCGCATCCGCGTGGGCGACTACCGCATCGTGTACGAAATTGCGGACACCAAAATTCAAAAACAGGCGCATCTCGACGGAGCCACCGCAATCCAACAGCGTGGGGATGAAGGGGAAAAGCGGCGCTGAAGCGACCGCTTTGCCACGGTGGTCATTTCAAAATATGCCCAGACAAAACTTCCCGTTGACTCGCTTTCACTTCTACGTATCTTCAAATCCAGATACGTCGATATTTTGCTTCGGCGTCGTAATTGTCGGCAATGAAAACATTGTTGAAGGTTGAAAGTTGAAAGTTGCAGGTTCGCGAGGAGCCGCTGTTCGGCACACTCGGAACCTTCAACCTTCAACCTGCAACCTGCAACGCACAGAATAACATGAGCAATCGTTTCATCTTTTCATCGGAGTCCGTCGGCGAAGGCCATCCGGACAAGGTCGCAGATACCATTTCGGACGCGGTGCTGGACGCCTGCCTCGCGCAGGACAAGACCAGCCGCGTGGCTTGCGAGACTTACGTGAAGTCGAACATCGCCATCGTGGGCGGTGAAATCACCACGCGGGCCAAGCTCGACTTCGTGAAGATCACCCGCGAGGCCATCCGCGAAATCGGCTACGTGAACGACGACGATGTGTTCCATGCCGACAAGGTGTTCGTGAACACCATCATCACCCAGCAGTCGCCGGACATCGCGCAGGGCGTGGATGCCAAGGGCGCGAAGGGCAAGAAGAAGGCCGAGCAAGGCGCGGGCGACCAGGGACTGATGTTCGGCTACGCGAGCGACGAGACCGATGAGCTGATGCCCGCCCCAATCATGTTCGCGCATCGCCTCGGACGCCGTCTCACGCAGGTGCGCAAGAGCGGCAAGGTGCATTGGCTGCGTCCTGACGCGAAGTC
>JANNGC010000236.1:0-2010 GCA_031380445.1 Pedosphaera sp. | reverse complement strand
ACGATATATCTTTTCAATGCGAAATCGATCTGGTTGTTGGATTGGCCGGCGGAAAGCGCGCTCCGCAAATGCACAAAGCTGTTCGATCGCATGCTCAGACTGAAAACCTTTCTGTCCAAAGACTGCGTTCTCTTCGGCCGTGCCGTTTGGCTCTGGCAATGGTCCCCGAATCTTGACTTCATCAATCCGAATGTGCGGCAATGCACCATCCGTCAGCAGTTTGGCACGGCTCACGCCTGGGTCTTTCTCGACTTTCAGTTCTTCTTTGTACTTCTTATTGGTTTCAAGCACCGAAGCACGCGACTCATAGGGTCCATTGGGAAAAATGAAACGTGGTGTCTGACCTTCTTCCAGCCAAACTCGAAAGGTGATCCACTCCGCTTCTTTGTCTGGAACAACTGCTTGTCCAAGAATAGGCTCGATGGATTGCGGATAATGAATGTGACCTCGCTTGATATCGCCTGGTACAACGGCTAGCTGAAAGGGCTCAGAAAAGTCGATCCGAAAGATTTTGGGATCATAGTGCGTGTCGCGATGCATGGCTTGAGCATGTACTTCGATATCGTAGAGCCCTGACACGGGGACCCCCTTGAGGAAATCTTCGATGTGACCATACCCACCTTGCCGCGTATCGGTGTTGGGTTGTTCATAAAGACAAAGGTATCGGTAATTGAAGACGGATTTGTGAGGACCCGAGAGCTCTTCGTATTGCACAAAGTGGCCTTGAAAATGCCAATCTTTAGGCGGTGTCTCTGGTTTGTTCAGTCGAAGTTCGACTAGACGATTGGCTGCACCAAAGTACTGATCCAGCAACACGCCCGAAGTGATCATTTCGGAACCGATTCGATCTATGTTTCGGCTGACAGTCTCAGACGGAAACTCGGTCGTCAGCCCCAAAGTATCGACGCGACGCGAAAAGAGAGTGGCTAACGTGTTTTCGTATTCCCGATTGGTCAGTCGACGCATCACCGTTCTGCCACCCGTGCTCTAAAGGCGACTCCGCGCGTCTCGCATGTCTGCTCGAAGAAACTCTACGATCGCAATGCGTTCCTCAGTCGTTGGCTGATCCGAATCAGGTGGTGGCATCTGCCGCAAGGTGAGTTGATCAACGATCTCATCGGCCGTAATGAGATGTGATTCCGAATCAAGCGGCAACCGCAACGAGTCGAATTCTCGTTCTCCCTGCGCATCTTGTTGATTGTGGCAATCGATGCAATATGCCTTCAAGAATTTGGAAAGCGTCTCCTTCCGCTCTTCGCATGCAGCAAAGAAGCCCGTTGATGCCAGCCACAGAAAGGTCGCTGTCGCAATCCATATCTTTGAGTGAAGCAGCATGAGGCGTGCACCCAATGGTCGAAACCATGTGTTCATTTTGAGTGCGTTCCTATCAGGAGAATGAACCGGTGCTGGTTCCGAACGAATCTGCCGGAATCCCGATCCGCTGAATGACGTCCAGAAACAAATTGCAGAGTGGTACTCGCTCGGTCATGTGTTTGAACTCACCTCGTCCATATCCGCCTCCTGCCATGATAATTGGCAAGTCATCGTTGGTATGAGAATTGGCGTCGGCGATACCACTGCCAAACAGAACAGCCGTTGAATCCAATAGCGACCCATCTCCGTCGTTGATCTCTGCAAGGCGCATCAAGAATTTGCTGAAGTGCTCGATTTGATAATGTTCCAGTTTAATTAGGTCATCGATTGAATGTTGATCATTGCCGTGATGAGATAGACCGTGATAGGACTTGTCGATGCCCAAGTCTTGAGGCAAAAAGCTACCACCAATCTCAAGCGTTGCGACTCGCGTGGAGTCCGTCTGAAGGGCCAGTGCAATCATTTCGTAGAGCAATGGTAAATCATGAACCGTATTGCGATCTGCGGGTCGGTCCAGAGGAGCCTTGGGCTTCGGCCGATCGACCCACTGCGATTTCGCTTGGAGTCGCTTTTCTACGTCTCGAACCGAGGAGAGGTACTGATCGAGCTTGGCGCTATCTTCGCGGTTGATTTGAC
>JANNGC010000177.1:0-3809 GCA_031380445.1 Pedosphaera sp. | reverse complement strand
CGAAGTGGGACTGAGGCAAATGCTCTTTTGAAATCATTCTCTCTTCGCGTCCTTTGCGGACTTTGCGTGAGGCAAAAATGAACACGCGGACTCGGCGGTCCGCGCTCCGCCGTTCATCTTTGTCTTTTGCAGTTTCTCCCTCTCGTCGCCACACTCCGCGCGCATGAAATACCAGACCCGTTACGCCCAGCTCCCGTCCGCGCTGTTCACCGAGAACCGCGCGCGCCTGAAAGCGATGTTGCAACCCAACTCCCTCGCCGTGGTGAACACCAACGACATTCTCCCCACCAATGCCGACGGCTCGCTGCGGCTCGTCACGCACTCGGATATGTTTTACCTCACCGGCATCGAGCAGGAGCAGAGCATCCTGCTCCTCTACCCGGACGCGCACGATGAGAAGCAGCGCGAGATTCTCTTCATCCGCGATGTGCATCCGCTGCTCGAAACATGGGAAGGCCACAAGCTGACGAAGGACGAGGCGCGGGCCGTGAGCGGCGTGGCGCGCGTGCATTGGCTGAGCGAATTCCCCGCGCTGTTCCACCGCCTGATGTGCGAGTGCGAGCACGTTTATCTGAACACGAACGAGCACAAGCGCGCGGTCGTCGAGGTCGAGACGCGCGAGGCGCGCTTCGTGGCGGACGTGGTGAAGCGTTATCCGCTGCATACTTACCACCGGCTCGCGCGCGTGCTGCACCAGCTCCGCGTGGTGAAGTCCGAGGCGGAAATCACCGCGCTGCAAAAGGCGTGCGACCTGACCGGACGCGGCTTCAAGAGGCTGTTGAAATTCGTGAAGCCGGGTGTGAACGAAGTCGAGGTCGAGGCGGAACTGGCGCACGAGTTCATCCGCGGCGGTGGCGGTTTTGCCTACACGCCGATCATCGCCAGCGGTCTGAACGCCTGCGCACTCCACTACATCGCGAACTGCGACGAATGCCGTTCCGGCGACCTGCTCTTGCTCGACGTGGCCGCGACCCACGCGAATTACAACTCGGACATGACGCGCACGATTCCGGTGAACGGAAAATTCACGCCGCGCCAGAAGGCTGTGTACAACGCCGTGCTCCGCGTCTTCCGCCAGAGCTGCGACAACTTGAAACCCGGCAAGCTGATCAAGGACTGGCAGAAGGAAGCCGAGGCGCTCATCGAAAAGGAGCTGGTGGATTTGAAACTCATCACCACGCGCGAGATCAAGAAGCAGAACCCGGACAGCCCCGCGTTCAAAAAGCATTTCATGCACGGCCTCGGCCACCCCATCGGCCTCGATGTCCACGACGTGGGACTCACGACCGAACCAATCCAAGCGGGCTGGGTGATGACGGTGGAGCCGGCGATCTACATCCGCGAGGAGAAGATGGCGGTGCGCTTGGAGAATACCATTGTCGTCGGCGAGAACGGGAACCGGGATTTGATGCAGGACATTCCGATTGAGGCGGGCGAGATCGAGGCGGCGATGAAGAAGCGGTGATGAACTCCGCCCGGGCCAGTTTCTATTCGCAATGGCGCACGTCGCTTCGCCCCTTCGGCGTTTTGCGTGAGAACGATCTTCCGCCCGAGGCCTTGCTGCAAAACATCTGGCATCACCAGCGTCTTCTTCGCGACGAACTGAAACTCACCGACGGACGCACCGTGCGCGTGTTGCATCCGGGCTTTTGGAATCATGGGGCGGGCCCGGATTTTCGCGATGCGGTGTTGCAGTTCGGCAGCGAGCCGCCGGTGACGGGTGATGTGGAAATTGATCTGCAAGCGTCCGGCTGGAAAGCGCACGGGCATGATCGCAATCCGAACTTCAAGAACGTGAAGCTCCACGTCTTGTGGGAAACTGCCGCCGGAGAAAAGTCATTGCCCACGCTCGGCCTCAAGCCCTTCCTCGACGCCCCGCTCGTCGAACTCGCGCTCTGGCTCACCACCGACGCGGCGCAGAAATATCCCGAAGGCCTTCTCGGCCAGTGCGCCGGGCCGCTGCGCGACCTCTCACTCACGCAGCTCGAACAGTTGCTCAATGAAGCCGCGCTCGTGCGCTTCGAGCGCAAGGCCGCCGACCTGAACGCCCGCGCCCGGCAGTGCGGCTGGGAGCAGTCGCTTTGGGAAGGAATGCTCCGCGCGCTCGGCTACAAACAAAACGTCTGGCCCATGCAGCGCGTCGGCGAACTGCGCGGACGCTTGGGCAAAACTTCGCTCATCAGCGCGCAGGCACGTCTGCTCGGCATCAGCGGATTGCTTCCGAATGATCTCACGCGCCAGCAGCGCAGCGCGGACACGTATCTCCGCACCGTCTGGGATCACTGGTGGCGCGAGCGCGATGCGTTCAGCGATTGCGCGCTGCCCAAGTCGCTTTGGAAACTGAACGGTCTGCGCCCTGCGAATCATCCCCACCGCCGTCTCGCCCTCGCCGCACATTGGGCGGACGATGCGAAGTTGTTGAAGCGCATTGACCAGTGGTTCACCACGACGCAGCCGGATAACGCACTCGACGAGTCATTGTTGAAATGCCTGCAACCGGACGCGGACGAATTCTGGTCGAGCCACTGGACGCTGCGCTCGGCGGCGATGCCGAAACCGCAGCCCTTGCTCGGCGCGACGCGTGCCACGGATCTCGCCATCAACGTGATTCTCCCGTGGTTCTGGCTCCGCGCGCGTGAAGGCGGGAACGCGAAGCTGCAAGCCGAGGCCGAGCGCCGCTACTTCGCGTGGCCCGCCGCCGAGGACAACGCCGTGCTGCGCCTCGCCCGCGACCGCCTGCTCGGCGGACGTCGCGACGTGAAGCTCACGAACGCCGCCACGCAGCAAGGCGTGATGCAAGTGGTGAGCGACTTCTGCCATCACTCGAACGCCCTGTGCGCGGACTGCAAGTTTCCCGAGCTGGTGAAGAACTGGCGCGTGGGTGCAAGGTAAGGAGCGCGGCGTTCACGCCGCTTCACCGCTTGCACGATGAGCGAACGATTTTTCCATCCTGAAAGGATGGAAGTAAATCAGCCCAGGGTTGCGAGTCAGCGAGCTACCCTGGGTTCACGTCCCCGAAATATTTCCCCAATCCTGCAAGGGTTGCATCAACGCCACGTTCCTGCGCCCGTGATTCAACCCTTGCAGGGTTGTTCCGTCATTACACCGCCGACCCAGGGTAGCGTCTCGGCGACGCAACCCCGGGCTGGTTTATCCGAATCCCTTCAGGATTCAAAAGACCGGCGCCCAAAAATGTGGGTGAAGATCGGACGTGAACGCCGCGCTCCGGGAGTTTTTTGCCATCTTGCACCCGCCATCATTTGCACAGCTCTGTTGCTCCTCGCGAACACCTCCCCCGCCCTCGCCGCCGCACAGTCCGACATCATCACAAAAATCGAATCGCTCGGCGGCAACGTGCGCTGGCTCTCTGCGGCGAGCAACGCGGTGGAAGTGGATTTTCAGTTCAACGGCACCACGCTGAACGACGAGTCGCTGGCCGCGCTCACATCTCTTTCCCAACTCACCGTGCTGCGCCTCAAGAACACGGCCGTCACCGACGCCGGCCTCGTTCCCCTCCCCACGCTCACCAATCTCCAGCGCCTCGACCTCAGCGGCACCGCGATCACCGACGCCGGATTGAAGCACCTCGTCTCGTTGCAACAGCTAGCGGTGTTGAACCTCTTTCGCACCGGCATCACGGACGCCGGACTGACGACGCTCCAAGAACTGCCCGCGTTGCAACAAGTGTTCCTCGGAGAGACCAAAGTTTCCGCCGACGGCATAGCGCGCTGGCAAAAATCGCGACCCGCCCTGCGCGTGATTCCCGATCCCGCCGCCGACCACGAGCACGCGCGCCTCGTCGTCGAGAC